>JADGNW010000026.1 GCA_017883315.1 Blastocatellia bacterium
CGCGCGCTAACGTCACGCGCTTTGATGAGAACCTCCCTCATCTTCTTGCTCACATCCTACCGCTTTCTGACTCCGAACGTGACGCCGACGAACTCGAGATGGAGGCGCTGATCCGGAATGTGCGATCCTCGCTCGAGCGCGCGATCACTCTGGGTAAGAACATCTCGGGCGAGGTTATGGCAATCGTCGCCAATCTCGAAGACCCGGGCCGGCTAGCCGACGTTGCTGCGTCCAACCTCGAGCTCAAAGTCTCTGATGCTCAGAGCGTGCTCGAGAAACTGAATCCGGTCGAACGACTTCACCGGGTAAACGAACTGCTGGCTCGAGAGATCAACGTGCTGATGGTCCAGCAGGAAATAAACACCCAGGCTAAGGGTGAGATCGATCGCAGCCAGCGCGAGTTCTACTTGCGCCAGCAGCTCAAGGCGATTCAGACCGAGCTTGGCGAAGGCAATGAGTTGGGCGAGGAAATAGCTCAGTATCGCGAGAAGCTGCTTCAGGCAAAACTGCCCGAGCCCGTCGAAGAAGAAGTCGATCGTCAGATTAAAAAGCTAGAGCGAATGCATCCCGATGCCGCCGAAGCTGCGACGCTTCGCAACTACCTGGACGTGATGGTTGCGCTTCCGTGGTCCAAGTTTTCGGACGAGAATCTTGACCTGACTCGCGCACAGACGATTCTCGACGAAGATCACTACGGACTGGACAAGGTCAAAGACCGGATCATTGAATCGCTTGCCGTTCGCAAGCTCAAAGAGAAGGTCAAAGGTCAGATACTCTGTCTCGTCGGGCCGCCGGGCGTCGGAAAGACCAGCCTGGGGCGCTCGATCGCCCGCGCGTTGAATCGCAAGTTTCAGAGGCTCAGCCTGGGCGGCTTGCACGACGAAGCCGAAATCCGCGGTCATCGCCGAACGTACATTGGAGCGATGCCGGGTCGCATCATTCAATCCATTCAACAAGCCGGAACGAACAACCCGCTGATCATGCTCGACGAGATCGATAAAGTGGGCGCCGACTTCAGAGGCGATCCTTCTTCCGCGCTTCTTGAAGTGCTTGACCCCGAGCAGAACTTTTCATTTCGCGACAACTACCTGGGTGTGCCGTTCGATCTGTCGAACGTAATGTTTATGACAACGGCAAACATGCTCGACACAGTTCATCCCGCTCTTCGAGACAGGATGGAAGTCATCAGGCTTGCGGGCTACACGGAAGAGGAGAAAGTCGAGATCGCGCGCCGCCACATCATACCCAAGCAAATGGAAGCGCACGGCATCACGCTGCGTCATCTGACGATCAGCCGCTCTGCCCTCAAAGGCATGATCCTTCAATACACTCACGAGGCCGGGCTGCGGCAATTCGAGCGCGAGATCGCCGGCGTCAGTCGAAAAGTCGCGCGCCGGGTCGCCGAAGGAAATGATTCACTCGTTCGCGTGACAGTCAACAACCTGCACGAGTTCCTCGGCATTCCGCATGTTTATCCCGACGAAGTGCTCAAGAAAGACCAGGTCGGCGTAGCGACCGGACTCGCGTGGACGCCGGCCGGTGGCGACGTTCTGTTCATCGAAGCCCTGCTCACCGGCGGCAAGGGTACGCTTCAACTCACTGGTCAGTTGGGCGACGTAATGAAGGAATCGGCGCAGGCGGCGCTCTCGTGGGCAAAGGCACATGCAGAAGATTTGGATATCGATCCGGAGAAGTTCGCTAAATTCGACATTCACGTTCACGTGCCCGAAGGAGCGATACCGAAGGACGGACCTTCAGCCGGTGTGACGCTTGCCGCAGCCATGGTTTCCGCTTTGTCGGGCAAACCGGTGAGGCGATCGGTAGCGATGACTGGCGAGATTACTCTGCGCGGAAACGTGCTTCCGGTGGGAGGTATCAAAGAAAAGGTTCTCGCCGCACGCCGCGCGCGAGTGACTACGATCGTGTTGCCTCAGCAGAACCGCCGCGACCTCGAAGAAGTGCCAAAGGAGCTGCAAAAGGAAATCAACTTTGTGTTCGTGGAATCAGTCCGCCAGGTGTTGAAGACGGCGCTGATTGTAGCCGAAACGCCGGCCGCTCACGGTGCTAAGCATCGGACCGCGTAATTGTTTCAAATTCCTTGCGGACCGGTCTTCTTCAGTCTTCTTATTGACTTGGCAGAAGTTAGCGTGATATAAAAGTCGCACTAGGCAGGAGCGCTCAAATAGGACTGGATCGGAATGGTTGAGACTGCGGCTCTCGGCCCTAGGGTGACCGAAAAAAGTAGAGCGAGTCACCTCAGCCGCGACTTCATCCTTATTTTAAGAACAGGAAGGTAAAACTCAGAGATGAGGCTAGCAATAGAGGCGAGTCGTGTTTCAGTTGTGGTTTTCGTTTCATTCTTGCTAATCGGGACTGTCACACCGATACAAGCCCTTAGCCAATCAGGGCAACCACCCTCATCAACAACTGTTCAATCAGTCATCGATCGCGCCGAAGAGAATTTTCTCAGAGGCGAAGAAGCTTCTGCCAAGGGCCTTCCCGATATCGCGCGACGCATGTTCGATAGCGCGCTCGATACCGTCCTTCAATCCGGAATCGATCTGAAAACGAATCCGAAGCTCGACGCTTATTACCGCTCGCTGCTCGAGCGAATTCACAAACACGAAGCTCTGCCCGGTGACGTTCACGACGCGGCCGACAGGCCGGACGTCGCGGAGCCTTCAGTGCTCGATGAAGTTTCGGCGATCAAAGAAGACGAGCTAGCGCTGACGACAGCCGATGGCGTGAAGATCTTTGGCCATTATGATTTTGAGTTTTCGGTCGCGCCGCCGGTGTTTCAGTTCATCAATTTCTTTGTTGCCGGCCGCGGACACTCGACGATGGAAGTCGGCTTGGAACGTTCGGGGCGTTATCGGCAGATGGTCGAGAAGATTTTCAAAGAAGAAAAGGTCCCGCTGGATTTGATGTGGCTCGCGCAGGCCGAATCGGTTTGGAAGCCCAATGCGCTTTCCCGCGCGGCGGCCAAAGGCATCTGGCAGTTCATTCCTTCCACCGGCTCGCGCTACGGCCTGGCGCAGACGACGTGGATCGATGATCGGTCGCAGCCCGAGAAATCCACTCGCGCGGCCGCAAGGTATCTGCGTTGGCTGCACGATCACTTCGCTGGCGACTGGCTGCTTGCGATGGCGGCCTACAATTCGGGCGAGAATCGAGTCGATAGCGCGATCGCGCGTTGTGGCTACGCGGATTTCTGGGAACTCTACAAGCGAGGACTGCTGCCGCAGGAGACTCGAAACTACGTGCCGTGCATTCTCTCGATCATCGTCATCAGCAAGAACCAGAAACGCTACGGCTTTGATGTGAAAGCGGACTCACCGCTGAACTACGAGACGGTAGAGCTGTCCGGGCAGACCGATCTAAAAGTGGTCGCGGACCTCATCGGCGTGCCGTATGAATCAGTTCAGGATTTGAATGCTGAGCTTCGACGAGGAACTTCACCCGCAGGCGAGCGCTACACCATCAAGATTCCGAAGGGCATGAAGAAGCAGTTTGACGTAGCGTATGCCGCGCTACCCGAAGAACAGCGAGTGCGCAGAATTACTGTTCCCGCGGAAGACGTCGCCGAGCGTTACCGTAGCAGCTATCGCGTTCAGGTTGCGTCCTATCAGGTCAGACGCGGCGACACGCTGGCTTCCGTAGCGCGACGTTCCGGAGTGTCAGTGAAGGAGCTCGCGAAGCTGAATCGAATGTCCGCTCGCGGCGAGCTGCGCAAGGGACAAACGGTCAAGGTTCCCAAGACGGTCCGCGCATCGCGAGGACGGCATGGGCACGTTTCTCGCTATCGCGAAGAACCGGTCGCCCGTTCGAAACATCGCGGCGCCCCAGCTCGTGTCAAATCGTCACGCTCCCATCAAGCTGGAACACCGCGAGGCCATTCGTCGCGTCGCCATCGACGATAAGTCATCAAGCTAAATCATCATCGACCGTACTAAGCTTTCGCCCGCAAATAATCGTCCGTGCCTTCGATCCAATCGACACGTATCGGTGAGAACACGTCCATCTCGTCGGTGTCCTCAATTGCTTCCGCGCTGTGATGCATGAACGCGGGGATGAGCAGGGTCTCTCCACCGCGAACGACGACTTCCTTGCCGTCCAACAAAAACTTCAACGCGCCTGTGAAGACCGTTGTTAATTGCTCGCTTTCGTGATTGTGCGTCGGAACAAGGCAGCCCTTCTTGAGGAATATCCTCGCCATTGTCATTTGCTCGCCGGAGATGAAGCGCCGGCTTAGCAGTTCGTGGACTTGCTCTTCGGGCATCTCGTCCCACTTGTATAGTTTCATCCTGATTTTCCCGTATATGTTGAACCGGCTCGGAGAACCCATGCCCAGTCACCGATCAGGCAATGCACGGCGTAGCGACCGACCGATCGAATGATCTTATCATCTCTACAAACAGCGAGTGCGCGCGGAGGTCTTCAGTGAGCTCAGGGTGAAACGTTGCCGCGAGAATGTTGCCGCCTCTAACCAACACCGGTTCATCATTCAAACGCGCAATCACCTTGACCTCTGGCCCGATTCGCCGAATCCTCGGCGCGCGAATGAACACGGCTTCGAGCGGTCCGCCTTCTATCGATGTTTCAACTTCGGCGATAAAGCTGTCTACTTGACGTCCGTACCCGTTGCGTTCGACGACAATGTCGATCAACCCCAGCGAAGCCTGGGCAGGATTATACACTTCTCGCGCAAGCAGAATAGCTCCGGCGCAAGTGCCGAAGATCGGTCTGCGCGCGCGCGCAAAATCGGCGATCGGCGCAGCGAGATCCTCCTCCTCGATAAACTTCAGCATCGTCGTGGTCTCGCCGCCCGGTATGATTAGACCATCCAAAGAAGCGACGTCATTTGCGCGGCGGACCTCGATTGCGTTCGCGCCGATACGACCAACCGCGCGAGCGTGGGCGGCAAAGTCGCCCTGAATCGCCAGCACTCCGATTCTGATCACTTCACCAACCCTCTGGCAATTCGTAGTCGATTCGCATCACTGCTGAATCAGCTTCAATGAAACCGTTCTTGATGTAGAACTCGCGGCGGTAACTCTCTCTCTCGCGACTGCTCTCGAGCTCGACTCTGCGAGCGCCAAGCTTTTTGGCCATCGCGATCGCGCCCTTCAACAGCTCGCGACCGACACCTTTGCCCCTTGCGTCGGCCGCTACAACAAACTCGTCGATAGTGACCAAATTACCCGTGAGTCGAAGCTGTGGCCGGTTCGAGATTGTCGCCAACCCGATGACATTTTCGTTTTCGTCTTCAGCAACGATCAAAAGCATCGTCGGATGTTCAAGCACCGCGTGGTAGGTCTCGGCGAACCGCGCGAGTTCAACGTCGGGATACCCGAGGTCGGTCATCAACTTGAACGCGGCTTGTACGTCGTTCTCTGTCGCGAGCCTGATCAACGTGCCCATCTGAAATCACCACCCGCGAGTCTGGAGGAGCTCGCTTTCATTCATCTTGGACACATCGAGTCCGCGCATCGCATCGCCGAGATCTTCGCTGGCCTCGAGCACAAGCATCGCTTCGCGGTAATGTGTCGTGGCCTTCACAATTGCCCTGGCGCGAACCGCGGGATCGGACGACTTGAAGATACCGGAGCCGACAAACACCGACTCGGCGCCCAACTGCATGCACAGCGAAGCATCGGCCGGCGTAGCGATTCCGCCTGCCGCGAAGTTAGGAACCGGCAAACGGCCCTCGCTTGCGACCATTCGAACCAGTTCATATGGGGCGCCAAGCTGCTTCGCCTCAGCCATCAACTCTTCCGGACCCAGTATCGTTAGCCGTTTGATCTCGTGCGAGATTCGTCGAAGATGACGAACTGCCTCCACGATATTTCCCGATCCGGCTTCGCCCTTCGTGCGGATCATAGCCGCGCCTTCTCCGATACGGCGAAGCGCTTCGCCAAGGTCGCGAGCGCCGCACACGAAAGGAACTTTGAACTGATGCTTGTCGACGTGATGCTCTTCATCGGCAGGCGTCAGCACTTCGCTTTCATCGATGAAGTCAACGCCCAACGCTTCCAGTATCTGTGCTTCTGCGAAGTGGCCGATGCGCACCTTGGCCATGACCGGAATCGTGACTGTAGCCATGATCTCCCGAATCCTCTTGGGAGATGCCATGCGAGCGACGCCGCCCTCTGCGCGAATGTCGGCCGGAACGCGTTCGAGCGCCATCACCGCGACCGCTCCCGCGTCCTCGGCAATTCGCGCCTGTTCGGCGTTAGTGACATCCATGATCACACCGCCTTTCAACATCTCGGCCAACCCAGTCTTCAGACGCATTAAGTTGTCGTTCATTGTCGTTTCCCCCATGATGCAGAAAACAATCGGAGGAGGCAGGCGTTCAGAGTACCGACTTTAGTCGGGTAGTGCTTTGGTCACTGAAAGCAATTCCTAGTTCACTGACGGCACTGCCCGACTAAAGTCGGTACTCTGAACGCCTGCTCCCAAGCGGTTATTGTTACTCTGGAATCCTAGCCAACAAATATCTCTCCGCGACCGGAGATCACCACTCCTCCACCCACGCGAACGCCTGTAACCTCGTCGGTCTTGGAATCGACATCCACGTCGATGTACAACAGGCTTGGGCGTTTCATCTCAAAGCCCTGCTCGCTCACGATACTCGTCGTCGCTTGCTGTTCGACGAGTTTGTGCCGCACCAGGTAAAAGCCAAGCGGTCCGTTTGCCGATCCGGTAGCTGCGTCTTCGGCCACGCCTGCTGCCGGCGCAAAGACCCGGCAATGGACTGTGCTTGTCGGCGACACGGTCTCGCGAGTAAACACCAACACCGTCGAAGCGCCTACCTCGTTGCTGATCCGTTCAAGCGCGCCGCCGTCGACCTTAATGCTCTCGATCGCTGCGCGGCTTTTGACCGGCACGATCATAACGGCGATCCCGTTGAAGATCGTCTCGACGGGCAAGTCCGTTTGTTCGATCTGTGAAGCATCAAGTGACAATGCTCGCGCAAGCCTTTCGACATTTGAATACGAGCCGCGAACAACCGGGAGCGGCTGCGTCATCGTGGTTCGACCGGTGCGGCCGCCCTCGATTCGAACCTCAACGTGAATAGGCCCGACTCCGGTTTCGAGCGTGACTGGGGTTAGCGGCTCGCTCCAATGTTTCAAATGCTCTGAAACGATTACGTAAGCGGTGCCGACCAGCGGGTGTCCAGCAAACGGAAGTTCGTGCGCGGGTGTGAAGATTCTTACACGGTAATCGCCGCCTTCCTCTGGCGGAAACAAGAAGGTTGTTTCAGAGTAGTTCATCTCGCGCGCGATGTTTTGCATCGTCGCCGCGTTGAGTCCTGAACCGTCGATGAATACAGCCAGTTGATTCCCGCCAAACTGCTCCTCGGTGAAAACATCCGCGATCACGAACCGTTTGCTGTTCATGTCAAGCTCCGTTTGAGGACCCCGGCGATCCGCTTGATCCCTTCTTCGATCATCTCCGGCTGCTGATTTGAGAAGTTGAGCCTCATGAAGTTGAGCTTCGGTTGGCAAGCGAAGAACGAAGTTCCGGGCACAAAAGCGACACGCTCCTCCAGCGCTTTTTCAAACAATGTCTCTGCGCTGATGCGCTCTGGCAACTCGACCCACAAGAACAGTCCGCCCTCGGGACGTGTCCATCGCGCCTCGGCGGGAAAGTAACGATCCATTGCCGAAAGCATTGCCTGGCAGCGCTCGCCGTAAACGGAGCAGAGATGCCGAACGTGCCCGTCGAAATCAAAAGTCTTCAACAGGTGCGCGGCAGCCCACTGTGCGATCGTGCAGGTATGAAGATCGGCTGCCTGCTTTGCTGTTACTACCATCTGGTAGATTTCTTCGGATGCGATCAACCATCCGAGCCGCATGCCGGGACTGAGAGTCTTTGAGAACGTGCTTACGTGTATTACGAGACCGTGTTTGTCCATCGCGGCCAGAGGCTGAAGTCGCTCGCCGGCGTAGCGAAGCTCACTGTACGGATTGTCCTCGAGAATCGGCACTCTGTACCGCGCCGACAGATCGATCAGCTTCTGCCTTCGCTCTAAAGGCAGCGTCGTGCCTTTCGGATTAGAGAACTCTGAGACGATGTAAATCAGCTTTGGGTTGGAGTTCTGCAGCACATTCTCGAGCTGGTCGACGCGCATTCCCTGATCATCGCTATCGATTGAAATGAAGCTGGCTTCCTGTCCGCTGAAGGATTGAAGCGCCGCCAGGTAGCACGGGTTCTCGACAACCACCGCGTCGCCGCGATCGAGAAAGACTTTTCCGACCAGGTCGATGCCCTGTTGCGAACCGGTGGTGATCAATACGTTATCCATTGTTGCGTCGATGCCCCGCATCTGCATTCGGCGCGCAATCCATTCGCGCAACGGATGGCATCCTTCCGTAGTGCTGTATTGCAACGCTGCCGGTCCTTCCTCGGCGAACACTTCTGCATGCGCTTGAGCGATCGCAGCAACCGGAAACAGCTCAGGAGCTGGAAGCCCGCCGGCGAATGAGATGATCTCCGGATGTTCGGTTACTTTGAGTATCTCGCGAATTGCGGACACCGGCATTCGGGACATGCGGCTTGCGAACCGATAGCTCTTTCGTTCGAGCGCCATTGACTGAGCGGCCGCGAGCGACTCGCATTCAAGCGCTCTCTTTTGTGTAGCCATTGTTTTTCCTCCGTATTCAAAAGCCCTTCATGAGCTGAATAGCTCACCTGCGTTTTCGGTTGGCTGCGATCCGGCGGCGTTGTTTAGGCACATGCTCAGACGCTGCCGGCGTGATGTGCGAGCCTTCCTTGATTGAGGAAGTGACCACCGTGGTGAGAGTGCGGGTCACCCCAGGAATATGGCGAAGTAGATCTGAAATCAAACGGTCCAGGCTCTGTGTATCTTCGGTCACAACCTTTAACAAGTATGAGTCCGGGCCGGTAATGCGGTGACATTCAAGCACGTCCGGCAGAGCGAGGATATCCTTTGCGAATCGGCCGTTGTACTTTGGGTGTTCGATTCGAACACCTATGAAAGCAGTGATGTCTTTGCCTAGTTTTCGTCCATCGACTCGTGCTGTGTAACCAGTGATTAGGCGTTCCTGCTCGAGCTTGCGCATCCGCTCGGCCACGGCTGGTTGTGATAGACCCACAGCCGCAGCCATTTCGAGTTGGGTTATTCGAGCATTGCGCTGCAGAAGATCAAGGAGCTTATAATCTATCGTGTCTAAGGTCATCACAGTAAGATAATCTAGGTAAAGCTCCAGCCAAACCTATAATATCCCCGCCCTAAATGTGAGTCAACAAGAAATCCTCGAAGTCGGTGTCCTAATTTGAATGTCCGACAAACTGAAGTTTGTCGGACAGGGCCAGTCCTTCTGCGGTTGACACGGGGCCGGATTCACAGCAATCTCAGATGTCGCGGACGAACGCGGTTGAATCTGATTGGCAAGGGGCGGAAGTGGCGACTTGGAAGCTTACAGTTGAGTACGACGGCACGCGCTATTATGGCTGGCAGGAGCAGAGGAACGCGCGAACGGTTGCCGGTGAGCTTCGCACGGCTGCCGAATCGGTGTTCTCAAAGCCGGTTGAGATCGCGGGCGCCGGGCGCACCGACTCTGGAGTGCACGCACTCGGGCAGGTTGTTCGGCTGCGTACCGACTGGCGGCAGGAGCGCATCGAGCTGCACCATGCGCTGAACGACAGATTGCCTCCCGACATCAGCGTCTTGAAAGCCGAAGAGGTCCGCGCCGGGTTTGATCCGCGAAGGGAAGCCGTAGCCCGCTACTACCTCTATCAGATTTCAACGAGACGAACGGCCTTCGCAAAGCGGTTCGCGTGGTGGGTGAAAGACAAGCTGGATGCAGGCGCAATGCAGCAGGCGACAGAGTCGCTGCCGGGGCGCCACGACTTCGGGCGCTTTTGTGATAAGCGGGCGGGCGAAGGGTCGACAATCGTGGTAGTCAACGATGTGCAGTTTGGCACGGATGGTGACCTGCTGCTTATCAGGATCGGCGCTTCGCACTTTCTCTGGAAGATGGTGCGGCGAGTTGTGGGCGCGCTGGTTGAGGTCGGCCGCCGGTCGATTAGCGTCGAAGAATTCGCCAGTCTCTTTGACTCGCGTCGCGCGGCCGCAAGCTCATTTGACATTGCCTCGCACACCGCGCCGCCTTCGGGTCTGTTCCTTGAGCAAGTCGTTTACGATGAGAGAAGAAAGCTCGGAGCGCTCAGGCCCGCGTTTCCGGTCCCAAAGCTCGAACGGTGATGTTAGAGTTGCGAAGTCTCAGCAACCTGGCGCTCGCCGGTTCTGTGAGCTCGCGATTCTTTGATGTGGCGCCACACCCACCAGACTACAGCGAGAACCCCGATGATTACGATCACGAAATCGAAGCGATGGAACCAGGTCCGCAGCGTATCGTTCTTGT
Source organism: Blastocatellia bacterium (assembly GCA_017883315.1). Taxonomy (GTDB): domain Bacteria; phylum Acidobacteriota; class Blastocatellia; order UBA7656; family UBA7656; genus Onstottus_A. The sequence continues at coordinate 10,395 of JADGNW010000026.1, forward strand.
CCCACTGCTGGCCAAGCTTCTGACCCACGTACGCAAGGCCCAGGCACCACGGAAGCGAACCGAGAAACGTGTAGGCCACGAACCTGGTCAGGTTCATTTTGGCGACGCCGGCTGGAAACGCGATAAAGGTTCGGATGACCGGCAGCAGCCGGCTAGTGAAGACGATCAACTCGCCGTATCGTGCGAACCATCGGTCAGCGAGATCCAAATCGCGACGAGATATCAGAACGTAGCGGCCATACTTTTCGATCAACGGCCGTCCGCCGTACATGCCGACCCAATATGCTGCGAGTGATCCGACCACGCAGCCGACGGCGCCAGCTACCGACACGGCCCACAAATTGAATCGTCCTGTGTAAACCAGATAACCCGAGAACGGCATGATGACTTCCGACGGCAAAGGTATGCAGGCCGACTCGATGCCCATCAACAACACGATTCCCGGATATCCGAGCGCCGAAATAGTAGCGACGACGAAAGCTGAAAGTATTTCGATTATCTTTGCTACCAAATTCGCGCCTCTGAGCCTTTCTTCCCTACGACGGCCAGCCGTATCGGCCGATCAGCTTCACGAATACACAAGCTTCATGGTTTTCGCGAACGACTCCCCGTTCAGTCTTTATGATCCGCACAAGGGTTTGGTGTTCTGCATCACCTATCGGGATGACCAAGCGCCCGCCGACTGCAAGCTGCGTGACCAGCGGCTCCGGCACTTCAGGGCTGCCGGCGGCAACGAGTATCGCATCGTAAGGCGCGTGGTCGCTCCAACCGATAGTCCCGTCAAACCACTTCACAGTCGCGTTGTAGCAACCTAGTTGCCGGATGTTCTTTTGAGCGGAGCGAGCCAGGTCGCTGATTCGCTCGATCGAAAACACTCGTCCGGCTACCGCCGAAAGCACCGCCGTCTGATAGCCCGACCCCGCGCCGATTTCGAGTACAGTCGAGTCCTTATCGACCTGCGCGAGCTCAGTCATGCGGGCCACCATGTACGGCTGAGAGATAGTCTGCATGTCGCCGATCGGCAGCGCGTGATCGCCGTACGCTTTAGAGGCGAGCGCTTCGGGCACAAACAAGTGGCGAGGAATCTCGGACATCGCTTTCAAGACTTGAGCGTCTCGGATGCCTCGAGTTCGCAAAAGGTCGATCATACGCGCGCGCTGAGATTGGTATAGGCCGGACCCGGAGGCTTGTTCTGCGCTGTGGTTTGTCATTTCGATTGTGTTTCGAGAACAATCTCCCAGTCGCGCAGCTTGAAGTCTTCAAGCACGCTGTAGTCTGTCAGGTCGTTTTTCAACGGCGTGATTGAGACCATTCCGTGGCGCAGCGCTTCGTAGTCTGTGCCCTCTTCTGCATTCCAGGTCAGCGATTCTTCGCCGATCCAATAGTACTTTCGCTGTCTCGGATCGGTACCCTCGATGATCGTTGGTCTGAGTATCTTTGTTCCCTGCCGCGTCACTTGCACACCGCGAATCGGGCCCGGCGGAACGTTGACATTGAGCAGCGTCCCGCGAGGCAGGCCGTCACCCAGAACTCGACGCACAAGCTCACTGACGAACTCCGCGGCATGGCTGAAATCGAAGTTTGTTCTCTGCACCAAACTTACTGCGATTCCTGGAAGGCCGTATATCGAAGCCTCGAGCGCTCCGGCGACCGTTCCCGAGTAAGTCACGTCGTCGCCAAGATTCCCGCCCTTGTTAATACCAGAGACGACGATGGCCGGGAGCTTGTCTTTCAAAAGATGATTCATCGCGAGAGTGACGCAATCGGTCGGCGTGCCGTCTACGGAGAAATGACGATCATCAATCTTTTCAATCCGAAGCGGGCGTGTCAGCGTGAGTGAGTGCGACGCGGCGCTCATTTCATGCGCCGGCGCGACGACCAAAACCTCGCCAAGCGTATCGAGCGCTTCAGCGAGCGCGATAATTCCCGCCGAGTGAATTCCGTCGTCGTTAGTAACTAGTATTCTCGGCATCAGGTACGTACTACAGGTCAGGTTAAAACGAGAAGGCCCAGGACGAAGACTCAAGACTCGGACCCGTGTTACGCCCGCTCAGCGGGATTACGCTTTGAGGGTCTCTGTCTTGGGTGTTTCGTCCTGGGTCTGGACTTTAGTCGGGACGACTGGATTCGAACCAGCGACCTCTTCCACCCCAAGGAAGCGCGCTACCAGGCTGCGCCACGTCCCGTCCACATAGAAGCTTATGCGTCTTTGCGTTCAACGTTTGATGCTAGCATCCGTGTTTAGTCGTGTCAATAAATCCTCAAGATCGCTCTTGATAATGCGCAATACGCGGCGAGTTTGTGGGGACGTTGATTGATCGGCTGACTGTGAGACTGGATCGTCAACAGAGCTTGCCTCGGACGCTTCCAGCGGGAGTTGCTCGCCAAGTCTCGCCCGCACGGAGCTCGCCCGCGAGTCGTCCAGCAGCTTCTTCTTCGCGCCCGCGATGGTGAACTTCTCTTCGTAAAGTAAATCACGAATTCTTAGCACCATCTCGACGTCTTTGCGGCGATAGACTCGCTGGCCGGCGCGGTTTTTTTGCGGCGTCAGCATCGGAAACTCAGTCTCCCAGTAGCGGAGCACGTGTGGCTGGACCTTAATCAGGTCGCACACTTCCCCGATTCTGAAAAACAGTTTTTCCGGGATTCTCGATGCGGATTCCATACTCTTACCTGGGAGCGCACGCTGCCGGCGCGGCGGCCAGCTTCACAAACTAACACAACACGGGCACGCTGGAAGCGTCGTCCGCAGGCGTGCCCGGCTTCAGTCTCTCAGACCGAGCGCAAGGAGCGAGACGGCCTGAAGACCAGAGCCCGATGTCCGGCAAGTTGTATCGGCTCGCCGGTGACTGGATTTCGCCCGCGCCTTGGTTTGCGATTCACTACTTCGAAGGTTCCGAAGCCGACGATTTGAATGCTCTCACCGTCCTTCAAATGGCGCTTGACGATATCTAACAGCAAATCGACCAGACGAAGCGCATCGCGGTTTGTCAGGCCGCCGTGACGAGGGTACAGCATATGTGCAAGATCGGCCTTGGTCATTGCCCCAACCCCTTGTCAAGAAGTCTACGCGAGGTCTGCGTCCACCCGACCGCGCGCCTGATTGTTGCGCGGGTCAGGGCCGAACCCGCGGTGCCTATGTTATGCAAACCGGCGAGCACTGTCAATCAAAGCCAAGGCATAAAAGACCAGATTGACAAAGGCTTAGCCGAGCCGTGTGAAAGCGATGCTCAAAGTACCCAGAATAGCATCAATTGCGGCGAAGTTTGCCCTACATCGCCGCTGCCGATTCCATCTCCGGTGACATGGTGAGATCACGTTCGAATCGTACGCCCACTTCGAAGATCTCGCTGAACCACGCTGACTTGCGTTCGGCTGACCATATTTCCAGCTCGCACTCGCCCGAACTCGATGCAAAAAAGGTCACGCTCTTGTCTTCGATCCGGCAATGCACATCGCTTATCAACTGTCGATGAGATCGGTCGAGCCCATCCGCAATCTGCAGTATCGAAGCGAGGCGCAGCACCCGTACGCGCTGGGTTCGGTCGAGCGCGTAATAGTCCTCGTGCTCGCGCTTCGAACGGCGATCGCCTCCCTTCCGCGGCAGCGATCCCCGATGGTAGCGCACCATTGTGGCCATCATCGCGATCTCATCACCGGTGAATCCCGGCATCTCCGAGTTCTTGATGAGATACAACCCGTGACGATGATGATTGTTGTGAGCTATGTGATAACCGATGTCGTGCAGGATCGCACCGTATTGCAGCAGCTTGCGGTCCTGGCCATTCAGCCGGTGGAGTTCCTTTGTGTCGTCGAATATCCTGGTAGCCAGCCGCACGACGTGGTGCGAATGAGCAACGTCGTAATCGTATCGCCGTGCGACCGACAACACCGATCGAGCGCGCACATCCAGAATCGAGTCTTCAGTCACCGGATACAACAGCGCGTCTTCGCCGGCAAGAGCTGGCGCCGGCGCAAGTCTATAAACCTCGTTCACCTCACGTTGGCGGCGCAGATGGTCGAGGATCACTCCTTCTCGAAGCGACCAATCGCAACTGGTCATCTCGCTAGCACCCAGTTCGGAAAGGATGCACTGCAGCAACAATCCTCCCGCTACGATGATGTCTGCGCGACCTTTTTCTATTCCGGGAACACGGCGCCGTTCGCGCACGGTCATTCGCATGAGCTTGCGATTCAGCCATTCGATTTGATCAAGCTTTACCGTGTGACTGAAGGATTCATAGTCGGACGCATTCTCGCTGCTATAAGCATCATCAGCCTGCACCGCAGCATTTACCATGTTCAGGACTGTGCCCGATGTTCCGATCACGAAATCGTACCCGACATTCCTGATCTCCGACGCCGCGCGCGTGAAATCCGATCTGATAGTCGCGATCAGCCGTTCGCGCTCTTCATTCGAGACCGGATCGGTAGTAATGAATTTCTCAGTCAGCCGGACCGCGCCGACTCGCAAAGAGAACAGCAGCTCAGGCTCGCCTCCTCCGGTGATGATGAACTCGGTGGAGCCGCCGCCGATATCGACTATCAGCGCGCGGCGGTTGTTGAAGTCGGTCACTTCGGAAACGGCCATCGCTATCAATCGCGCTTCCTCGACTCCGGGCAAAACGTGAACATCGAGGCCGACTTCTTTGCGCACCTGATCGATGAAAGAATCGGAGTTGCGGGATTCGCGAACTGCGGAGGTCGCGGTCGTGATTATCGGATCAGCGCCGTTGTGTTCCGCCATTTTCTTGAATCGCCGCAGGGTGGTGATGGCGCGATCAATGGTTTCCTTTGACAGACGATGTTCGCGCAATGTGCCGGCGCCCAGCCTGACCATCTCCTTCTCACGATCGATGATCTCGGGATGCTGGCCCTTCACCGCGCGTACGATCACAAGGTGAATGGAATTGGAGCCGATGTCGATTGCGGCAAGCTTCATATGGTGTTTTCAGTCCCGCGACCTGCACGGGCGTCCCTCCTTGGGCACCCTTCCTACCTCACGAAAACCTCACGACCGAGGGGCACCCACGGAGCGACGCCCCTACAGGTTCGTCATCTTCATCGTGACTGACTACTAGAGCCCGCGCCTCTACTGCTTCTCGCCGAGCTTCGTCCTCGTAATTCCGATGCTGTAATCCAGCCAGCCTCTTTCATTGGTATTCTTGCAGCGGCCGCGCAGTATCTCAAGCGCTTTAAGCCGCGCTTCAAGCGACTTTCGATTGTTGGGATCCGCGGCAAGCGCGACATCGGTAAGGTGCAGTGCAGCGACCGCGTCCCCCGATTGAGCGCGTTCGAGCGCCACCGCTGCGATCGCATCCGGGCCGCCGGCGAGCTTGACGATGTCGGGATATACGGAAGATGCGGGCGTGTCGTACATCGTCGCCGGGTTCAGATCGAACCATCCAACGTAGCCTTCATAGATGCCCCGGATCGACCAGATCACATTGCCGTAGCTCTCTCCCACTTCGAGCGCCGGCGGTAACTTGATCTCACGCATCAACGTATAGACGTCTTTGCCGGCGTTCATTCCTTTGACTGTTTCATCGTGGACGTATTGAATCGCATCGCGGTAGCGCGTCAGCCGCCGAGTGATTTCGTCGTTTCCGCGTATGGGAAGTCCGTGGCTCGGAATGACTATCTCAGGTTTGAGTGCCAGAACCTTGTTGAGCGAGTTTACATAGTCCAGTGCCCATCGCGGTGGGGTTCCGCGCAGCGTGTAGATATTCGGGAAAGATTCGTAATAGACATCACCGGTGAAGACAGCTTTGTACCTGGGCACCCATACCATCAGGTGATCGTAGGTCTCGCTCGGTGCACGATAGATCTCGAACTTCGTTCCGCCGAGCGTGAATTCATACTTGTCGTCGAACAGGATAGTCGGCTCAATCTTGCCGCCGTAGTTCCCTGCCCACACGCCGGGCTCGGGAATGTTCAATCCAAACTGAGCCGCGTTACGCTTAGCATAGAAGCTTCCCAGTCGAGCCATGTAGTTAACAAAATCGACATGATTCTTTTGCGCGATGATCTGAGTTCCAGCTTCTTTCCATAACGGCACACCGCCGGTGTGATCACCGTGAGCGTGAGTGAGAATTATGTATTTGATCGGCGTCTTGTTGTCGGCGGTTAGCAGTTGATGGTGCTTGCGCGCATGCAATGCGATCGACGTGTCGATTATTACGTTTCCTTCGCTGGTCGCGACCATGAGGGTGTTGCCAAAGCCCTGAACCATGTTGATGGCTTCGTTCACCTTGATCAC
>JADGNW010000200.1 GCA_017883315.1 Blastocatellia bacterium
CAGGGCCGCGGTCAATTGGGTGGCATTACGCCGAACAAGACTGGAGTGGTCTTTGCTCCGGGGACCGCGCGGCTGATCAAGGCCGGCTCAAACATCGTTTTCCAGATGCACTACACAACTAACGGAGCAGCGACGACCGACCGAACGAGCATCGGGCTGGTCTTCGCAAAGGAGCCGCCGACCAGGACGCTCGTAACGGGCAATGCCTTGAATGCGCGGTTTGTTATTCCTCCGGGCGAGGCGAACCAGGAGGTCAAGTCCTCGAAGACGTTCAACGAAGATGTGCACCTGACTTCGTTCATGCCTCATATGCATTTTCGTGGGAAAGATTTCACTTACACAGCCGTGTATCCCGACGGCCGGTCAGAGATATTGCTCCAGGTGCCGAAGTACGACTTCAACTGGCAGTTGACCTATGTGTTGGAGAAGCCTGTCGCGCTTCCAAAAGGAACCAGGCTGGATTGCGTCGCGCACTTCGACAACTCGACGAAGAACAAATACAACCCGGACCCGACTAAGGAAGTGCGTTGGGGCGACCAGACCTGGGAAGAGATGATGATAGGTTGGTTCGGTTACACTCGCGACTCTGAGCAGCGAGAGACGGCGATGGCGAAACCGTCTTCGGGTAAGTGAGAGTAAGCCTCTGGTTGTTTGCAAACTTCGGCGGGCGGTCTTCTGATTGCTTTGCGTCTTTGCGAGACTTTGCGGTTTTGCGCGAAACGCAACCTTCCACAAAGCCGCCCGTTTACGTTGATGGTGATTGTCCGTTTCGCCAGGTCGCGTTTCGCGCAAAGTTCGCAAAGACTCGCGAAGACGCAAAGGGGACTGGAAGAGCATTCTGGATTCTTCTTACATCGCGATCTAACAACTGCGGGAGGAAAGTGCCTCATGCGTAGAGCACTCGTATTCGCATCAATCGTACTGTTGGTCCAATCGCTGGCATTCGGCCGAACGCAACAGGATAAGCTCGAAGGGCGTTGGGCCGGCACGGTGGACGGGTTTCAAGGGCAGCAAGCGGCGGTTGCCACTTTCAAGAAGGAGGGCGACAAATACACCGGCGCGATCTCGGGCTTGCGGCCGGGCGCTGATGCAATCCTTAAGGACATCAAGATCGATGGCGACAAGGTTACCGCTAAAACCGAAGTCGAAAGTCCTCAAGGCGTCGTCGTTGTGACCTACGCGTTTGTTCTGCAGGGCGACTCGTTGAAAGGGAAGGCCGAGGTAGAATTTGGAGGGCAGAACTATGCGTTCACCTTCGATTTGAAACGCGGCGGCGAGATGCCCGCAGGCGCAGCAGGAGGCCAGCCGGCGCAGCCGCCACCCAGGCGCGAGGTGCCACAGCCTCAGCAGAAGCAATCGATCAGTTACTTCGTCGGCGAGTGGAGCTTCAGTTGGATCGGCCGCGAAAGCGCGCTCGGGCCCGCGCCTCGTGAAGGCACCGCCGCCTTCACTCTTCGGCCGGATGGCAAGTCGCTCGACGTGCGCACGGTTGGTAAGTCTGACAACACGGCCTTCAATGAGAGCGCCCTCATCACGTGGGACGAGGAAACGAAGACGCTGACGTTCTCCGAGCGGCTTGCCGGCGGCATTCAGGTCCAGAGCAAAGGCGATTGGCGCAGTCCAATCTCAATCCGCTTCACCGTCGATCCCATCAAGGTGAAGGGGCAAATGCTTCAGTTGAAGCGGATCATTTCAATAGTCGCAGCGCATTCGTTCACCGTCACCGAAGAGCTCTCCGAAAACGGCGGGCCTTTTGTTCGCCTCGGCAGCGCGATCTACACAAAGGCGGCGACGACAAAGTGACAGAGGCCGGAAGTCAGAGGTCAGAAGTCAGAGGTCTTGTCAGAAGTCAGAACCCGGGCAACGCCAAGGAGCGAGGAGCCGGGGCAAAGCGCAGACCGCCTAGATCAAAGCGCAAACCGGCCAGGTCAAAGCGGGATATCCACAAGCAGATTCATCCATTCTTCGTTCTCAGAACAACTCCAGATCAACAAGAGTTCATCGATGGCCCTTCGCACGCTCACGTTCTGACCGACGATAAAGACTCCCGGACTCGTATGATGAAAAACGAACGCGGCGAAATGCTTGGGCATCGTTCGCCGATCATGACTAACAAGAATTCGATTGTCGCCGGCAGCGCGAGAAAGTACCTCTGGATCCGACAGTCCTCTCAGTCCAGCTTCACTTGCAGATTGAAAATCGATTTGAGGATCGAGCCGGGCTAAGCCGAAGCACGATGTCTTCGTTCAAGTCGGCGTCGGCTTGGAAAAGGATCTTCATCTGTGCGGTGGTTTTGTTGCCTCGCGTGAGGCAACAACTCGCCCATACAACTCTGGCTTCAACGCTTTCAGTTGCTGACGGCGTGCACCTGCCTGGGCGTCAAGTTCCGCATCTGATCGTTGCAAATACTCGTCGATCTCATTCTCATTGGCGACGTAGAACGTGACCGCACCGTAAACTTCCTCCAGACTCAGGAGCGGGAACGACCGTCTGATAGTCTCCGGGGCGGCGCCTCGATTGAAGGCTGCGATTATCGAATCAAGGGAGATCCGTGTCCCTGTGATCCAATAGCCGCCGTCTCGTTGTTCCACGTAAAGCTTGTCCATAACGAAGGCAACAATAGCAGAAGAACAGTGGATAGAAAACGGGTGATCCGGAAAAGGAGGTCAGTGACCTAGACCTACTTTAAACCTGGCGCGTAGTAGCCCTGGCGGGCTCGCACGCGAAGGTCGGAGCGCTTTGGCACTTGCACTTTGATCTGCCTGAAGCCGCCGTCCGCACGCTCATCCGTCGAGTAGTACCCCAACAAGTATTGAGCTTGAAGCTCGTCCGCAATCTGACGGAACACTGCTTGGAGATCGCTGATCTTTTCCGGCACGAAGGCCTTACCGCCGGTCTCAGATGCCATCGATTCCATAACGCTCTGACCTCTTACGCTGATCGAGTTCAAGCTCAACGATGACCCGGTCGGATTGATCGAGTAGAACAGACAATCGTTCTTCTGCAACTCTCGCAGCGCGTCGTTGAGCTTGTAATGCTCGCTGTAGTTTTCTTCGCCGTCCGAGATCACAACAAGCACGCGGCGGCTGCCAGCGGTCTTGCCCAGATAGAGCGCGGCCTCGACCGCCGTGTCGAAGAAAGCGGTAGGTTCCTTCACCGGCTCGATCGACATCAGTCCTGTAGTCGCTTCTTCGCCGTTTGTGGTGCGCGTCTTGACGATCTTAGGGGTCGCGCCAATCGAAAAGATAGACACGGCATCCGAGGGCTTGAGCACCTCTTTGATGAAACGCACCGCGGCCTGCTGCTCAAACGCAAACTGCCCGCTAATGCTCCCTGAGACGTCGAACAGAAGCGCGATCTCAACGGGCACGTTTCCCGGTTCACCTAGAGAGGCGATTGTCTGAGCGCGCCCCTCTTCCTCGATGACGAAATCCTCGGCGGTGAGATCTCGAACTGGTTTTCCCGAGGCGTCGGACACGGAGACCGGCACGAGCACAAGTCGAGAAGTCAAACGAACGAGCTGATCCTGGTTGGACTGGTCATGGTTCTGTACTGGGTTCTGTACTGGTGTCTGTACTGGATTCTGCGCGGGTCTCGTCTGAGATTGCGGAGCGCAAAGAATCGGCGAAGCTAGGCTCGACAACACCGTCAGCGATATGAGTAGCGGTGGGACACGCAAAGGCCTCGCTCCTTCCCATAAAAGAACTTCAAATCAATCGATGGCGTGACCGTACGCTCGAGACGCCGTTCGCGGTCCGATCAAGACTTGATGCGGAGAGAAGTCTCAGAGTTTGCGATCACGCCACCTTTAGGTTGTTGCTTCGGTGACCTACTGGTTCGAAGCGCGATTGACGTTCACCGGGTTCATGAGACCCTTGCTGACAAGAATCGACACTTCGGCGCGTCGATTCTGTTGACGCCCGTCGCGAGTCGAGTTGTCGGCGACCGGCATCGCTTCGCCGTATCCGAACGGCATCACTATTCGCCGCAGCGGAATGTCGTGATTCTCGGCGAGGTAATGCATCACCGCTTCGGCACGTTTTTGGCTGAGAATGCGATTCGAGTTTTCGCCGCCGTCGGCTGAAGCGAAACCGCGCACTTCAATCACGAATCCCTTCTCGCCTTTTGCCTGATTCGCAATTTCGTCAAGCGTAGCTTTGGCTTCCTGAGACAACATCCAACTCCCGACTTTAAAGTTGATGGCTTCACTCTTTCGCACTTCGTAGTCATCCAGCGACGAGATACGGTCGTTGGTCTTGTTGACACCGTCAACAGCGACGTCCGCTGTCTCCTGAGCCGCTGCCGCTCCGCCCTTAGCAAGATTGGCAACCTGGCTCAGCTCATCAAGCTGACCCGAGAGCCGCTGTGCATTCTGCTCGGTAGCGGTGACTCGATTCTCTGCTTCTCCCAGTCGATTTTCGACCGGCACTACTGTCGAGTTAACCGTGTCGGCGACTCGAAGAGCGTCGTCGGAAAACTTGATCTTCTCCGCCGTCAGCGCGCCCGATGAGTCTCCGTGTCCTTCCACCTCGACGTAGAGGCCGCGCACCAACTGAGCTGACGTGTACTTCTTGCTGCCGCGGAATGGATTGCTCTTCTTCTCTTCGATTTTGGCATTGCCGGCAAAATGAACGGTCAATTCGGATCCTGCCTGGTCGCGCATGCGAAAGCCCTGACCCTCTTGCTTGAGGATGACGCCTGTGACTTTCATCTTTGCGCCGGACGTGATCGCGCTCTGACTTGCGGCTTTGTTTGGCTGTGCGGCAACCGGGACTACTAATGCTGCGATTAACATCACGAGGGGACTCAACATCGATAGCTTTTTCATGACATCCTCCTACAGCCCGAAGACGGGCCGAGATTTGTGTTGCATAAGTTGAAGGCCGTCCACTTCACCGATAGATGGAGTCGGCATCGGCAAGTAACAGATTGCGTACGGACCAGGTTTGGGGATTACTTCGATGGCCGGGTATTGACGGAGAACATCAGCACAACCCCGGGGACGAATTGGGATCACGTTCAAGCAATCTAGTTCGAGTTGGAACCTTGTCATCCGCTGGAAGCAGTGCAACTAACGTGCTACTGATTGGCAAGCTACGAAGGCGAGCAGTTTTGGA
>JADGNW010000201.1 GCA_017883315.1 Blastocatellia bacterium
CAGCCGCCGCTTTTGACGAAGCTCCTGGAGCTCAACCATAAATTTGATTCGATCAAGCTGGCGCTCTCGGAGGACATGGTCTACCTGAGAATGGACACGCACCTGAGACTGTTGGACGACGAGGAATTGAAATACCTTGTCACGCAGATCGCGAACGCCACGGATGAGACTTATCCTCAGATCAAGCCGTTCATCGGCGGCGCGAAGTAGCTGCGTCAAACAGCGATAGACAGGATGAACAGGATCGAACAATTCTGAGATTCAATCATTCGGATTCGTGAATCCTGTCAATCCTGTGCATCTCTGTTCATTCCGATTTAAGCCAACGAGTTATCTCGTCGAGTACGGTCTTATAGACTTCCTCTTGAGAGACACCAGCGCTCTTCGGAACTTTGAATGAGTGATCTCCCCCTTCCACCACGTAGAGCTCGGCGGGAGTCTTCAGCTTCTTGATGATCGGCTTCAACTCGTCGGGCGTGCCGAACGAATCACGCGAGCCTTGAACGAACAACATCGGTGCTTTGATCTCAGGTAGATGTTTAGACCGAAGCTTCTCAGGATTGCCGGGCGGATGCAGCGGATAACCAAGAAAGACCAACCCCGCAAGATCGCCCGCTCCCGACGCTGCGACTTGCGAGGCGATTCGCCCACCCATTGACTTGCCGCCAATAGCCAGGCTGTTCCGCCGAAGGGGCTTGTGATTGCGAACGGCTTCTATCACCGCGCGATAACAAGCTTCGAGCTTGTCGTTGGTGTCGGGGTAATGCCGGCCGTGCTCGGTGTAGGAAAAGTTGAAAGTGACTGCGTCGATTCCGCGAGCCGCAAGCTCCGTAGCGAAGCTCACCATGAAACTGCTCGTCTGGCCGGCGCCCGCCCCGTGCCCGAGAATCAGAGTAATTCCCGCGCGGGTCTTCGCCTTCGCCGGATAAATCACCGCCGTCACGTGCTGATACTCGTTGATGTCGACTCGAAGTTGTTCTGTCATTCAGAGGCAAACTATTTCGCGAACGCCGGGAACGCCGGATTGCTCATGACCTCGGCAATTTGTTTGTCGTGTCTGAGATTGTGAGCCGGAATATAGAGCAGCCACTGATAAGCGTTCAACGTTCCGAAGATCGGGAACGGGTGAGGGAACGTGTGCGCCTTCAAAGGAAGATCGGTTTGCTCGGCGAACTTGAGCGTCTTGGCGCGGCCCTCTTTGAACATCGTCATGATCTCGGCACGCGTCATCTTTCTTTTGAACGGCTGAATCGGTTCGGGCGCGTTCGCCTTGCCTTTGCGGGCGGCGAGGATATTGTCGAGTTTCTCCTCTTTGCCGGCAGACTCTGTTTCCCAATCCGGATTGATCGGGGCGGCAAGCGCGCGTTCAACTGCGCCGAACAGGAGCCCTTCGGCGAGCGCGATGTGCTCGGCTGTTTCTCCAACCGTCCACTTGAACGGAGCCGGACGGAAATTCCACTGCTCGTCGCTGAGCTTCTCGACGTATGAAAGGAATTCGTTCTGTGAATCCACGAGCATCTTGATAGCTCTGGCTCTTTCTTCGGGGGTAATTTTCCCGTCGCTCGAACGCGGAAGCGTGAACGCCTGAGCAAGCGTCGAGACAAAAATCATGCATACCAGCATAGCGAGAGTGTTTTTCATGGTCATCCTCCTGAGATCCGTCGGGTGATGATACTGGACTCGATGCGGCGCGGCAATGTAGGGTTCGACGTGGCGACGACTTTGGAGTGCGCCGCCGCTGTTGTTGCAGAATTGTACGCTCTAACCGGGCGGCGCTTTGGTTTTCAGCTCAATCAGCCGCCTGGCCAAAGCGCCGCCTGATCGACTTCTGGAAAATGAGCGTTGTGGCGGCGCAGTCCACGCAGTCCATATGAACTTCGAAGAATCGTTGAGAGAGAATGTGGCGCTTGCTGCGATGACCACCCTTGGCATCGGCGGCGCGGCTCGGTACTTCGCCGACGTAGGCACGACTGAAGCCTTGAGAGCGGGCATCGAATGGGCGCGCTCTCGAAGACTTCCGCTGTTCGTGCTCGGTGGTGGAAGCAACATAGTGGTCGCGGACTCCGGATTTCCCGGACTCGTGCTTCGGATGAGCATTGGCGGAATCGAGACTCGCGACTTAGGCGATCAGGTTTTAGTAACGGCAGGCGCCGGGGAAGAATGGGACTCGCTGGTCGAGCGCTGCGTCGCCAACAACTGGGCGGGGTTCGAATGTCTATCGGGAATACCAGGACGCGTTGGCGCGACTCCAATTCAAAACGTTGGAGCGTACGGGCAGGAAACCAGCGAGACGCTCACATCGCTTCAAGCGTTAGACCTCGTGACCGGGAACGTTGTTGAGCTCAATGCAGTCGATTGCGAATTCGGCTACCGAACCAGCCGATTCAAAACGCGAGATCGCGATCGGTTTGTCATCGCGCGGGTGACGTATCGACTGACCGTTAACGGCAAACCCGCCGTTCGGTATCCGGAGCTTCAAGGGTTTCTCGCTGAGCGCGGCGTTAACGATCCATCTCTCGCAGATGTGCGTGACGCAGTGCTGACGATTCGCCGCCGCAAAGCGATGGTTATCGATCCGGCCGATGCAGACTCGCGCAGCGTCGGTTCATTCTTCGTGAATCCCGTTGTTACGGTTGACGAGCTCGAGCGAATCAGACACCGTCTCGCCTGCGAGGAGCTGCCCGTGTTTCCTGTCTCGGAAGATCACATGAAACTCTCCGCCGCGTGGTTGATCGAGCGAGCCGGCATCCAGCGCGGATACGCTCACGGCAACGTCGGCACTTCAACAAAGCATGCGCTTGCAATCGTCAATCGCGGAGGCGGCACGGCTCGCGAAGTCATCCAGTTGAAAGAGCTGATACTGAGACGCGTCCTCGATCTGTTCGACATCGCTCTCGCGACAGAACCGGTGTTCATCGGGTTTGAAAGCTCTGCCTGAGTGCCACAATTGGAGCGCTGACTACTCACCATTGCGTTTAGCACACAGCACCTGACCGACATTGTGGCGCTCACTCGCAGCTCTTTCAACCTTGGTGATTCAGCATCAGTGCCTTGACTTTGACTCAAGAGGAATACGTCCCACGCCCGCTGCCCAGCGTGCGCACCATGCGCATCAAACACCTTTGCACGATAACGAAACTGGTTACCCGTACATAAGAAACAGCAGTCAAAGAGTCGTGAAGTGGAGGATAGTCGGGCGTGCCGCGCAACTGATTGTCAGTGCAGCGGCACGAGGAACACGTCCCACGCCCACCTGCCCAGATGATCGCCGTGCGCGTCTCGTACTTTCGATCGGTATCGAAACCCGTTGCCGTACTGATCGACTCGTCTTGATTCCCTGTAATCAAGGTCTATGGATGCCAATCCCAATTCTGGCAGGGTATGTAGTTCGTTTGGCTCTGATATACCGTTGTGGTTTGTATCTTGCCACAAGAGCAGCCTCGGGAAGATCGCATCCCGCCGATCAATCACCCCGTCACCGTTGCCGCCATTCGCTGGCTTATCGTACTCAGCCAGAGCGATGAAACCATTGGGCGGAACCCCTGTAGGCGGCTGGGGCGCGAAGTTGCCGAATAGCTCGGTGCCGTTGTCTATTATTCCATTTCCATTTCGATCGAGTGCTAACCAGGCATCGTCTGATCCGGCAGCAGTCCACGACAAAGATTCTTTACGACCGTTTCCATTAAGATCGAACGCAACACCACCGGCCGCGTCAGTCATCTGGTATCCGTCACCGTTGATGTCGATCAGGATGGGGCTATAGCTATAGCAATAATTAGAACTGCCGTCACAATAACCATAAGGATCACACTGCTGGCAGTCACCATTACCGAAGCACGGTTGGCACGCTGCAAAATCTGGCTTGCCATCGGCACATTGTATGCAGCATACAGGCCCCGAGGTAGTTTTTATGGTGACTGGACCCTCATTACAAGTATAGTTATAACTTGCTGACATGCTGCCATTGCTAGCCAGATTGCAATCAATGTGGTTTACTATCCGACCATTGGGACAATTCACTGGAAGTATTTCACAAACCTGAACACCCGTTGGAATACTAGAACAATTTGAAGGCCATGTGTAGACAGCGGGATTGTTGCGATCTTGGTTAGGTCCGTCCCCTACACCACATGGTTATACACTGGGTTCCAGACGGATCATTCCAATGGTCACAGATCTGCGTTCCGCAAACGGTACTTGCTTGTACACCTGAACAAACATAGCCAAGAAGCGAAAGTACAATCAGCATGCGGCTTAGTGAATGAAGAAGGGTCATATGCTACC
>JADGNW010000202.1 GCA_017883315.1 Blastocatellia bacterium
AAGTGAAGGGCTCCAGAGTGTTCGATGACGATGTGCGGCTTGCGGAGAATGCGCGAGGCTATCGACGCGGCGAGTCCTGATGGCACGAGCCAATGCGAACAGATCACGTCGGCTCTTAACGACATCCCGAATGCGCGACAAAAGAACCACAGAAGCGAGGGAACCGAGCAGAGCTTCGCTAGAAACCTGCCGCTTGCAAGTTCATTCAAATCACTCGTCGCTTGAAAGCTATCAAGCCAGCCAGGAAGGATTGATGCTGATCTGGTAAGCTTAAACAAATCGGCAGGCCATTCAACCGCGTGTCTGTCGGGTGGCGCCAGAACTTCCACATCGAAGTTTGCTGACATGCTGCAAGCGAAGTCTCGAATGTAGCCACAAGTTTCGTCGCCTGGCGAAGAAGGAAAGGAGCTGGTCAAAATCAATAGGGCAGGCTTGCGACTATGTTTCAAGATGGCACTCTGTGCGATCCGGCTCACTGAAGTCCAGGGCATCACGTTGTTCGAGTAGTCTTCTTCGAAGGTACCCTCGAGCGATCAAGTAAAGAATCACCGGCACTACTTTGAAGGGATTGATACCGGACACCTCGTCGCCATAAACGGTCCTGACCGGGACGCACCGCACGCGGAGCCCTGCTCGCAACGCGCCAAAGAAAATCTCGGTCGGAAAGCCGTAGCGGTCATACAGCTCATCCAGCGGCAATCGTGCCAGCGCGGCGCTCCTGACGACAGTGTAGCCGCAGTGCGCGTCCAAACTAGCATTTGGGCTCGCATCAAAGCCCGCGGCAAGTCGCGTCAGGTAACTGAAAACGCGATTGCCGATATAGCGCACACGCGGCATCTTCCTGATCGTCTGGCGACTCAGAAAGCGATTCCCTTTCACGTAGTCCGCGCCGTCGATTGCGCAATCAAGCAGCCGGCTCAAATCGCGACCGTCCATTTGACCATCGCCGTCCATCACCGCAATCAAGTCGACGCCGGCGCTCAGCGCGTGCCGGTACCCGTTCTTCGTCGCCGCGCCGACCCCGCGATTTGTTTCGTGAACGAGCACCCTCAACCGCGCGTCCTCGATTCGTGACAGCGCCTTCAACGACGAATCGGTGCTGGCGTCGTCGACAGCTACGATCAAGTCGACAAAGCTCGGAACTCGGTTGACCGCTCTTTCGATCTGAGCCTGTTCGTTATGAAGCGGCATTACCACCGCGATTCTGCAGCCTCGGTACATTTGCCTCTCTCTTCAACTCACCGCCACCGACTGACGTTCCTCGCGCCGCAGTCGTGCACGCACGATGTAAACAACGCCCCCAACGATCGCGTTCAAATAGATCGGCGCGAATGCGAGAATCGAAAAAGTCAAAGCTTGCTCACGCGTGATGCCGACGCTCGCGAACAACACGACTACGGACCACTCTCGCACACCGAGTCCGCCGACGGAGATCGGCATCAGCCTCACGAGATCAACCAGCGAGATGAATGCAAACACTGTGAGCACGCCGATTGGCAATCCCATCGCCCATGCAACCACAAAGCATCCGAGGCTCCACACCACTCGAATCAGAACTGAAACCAGAGCAGTACGAAACAGCAATGCTCCGTCGCGTCTTAACTCGTTCATCGCTTCGAGCGTGCGCGCGGCGGCTTCCGCTAGTCGGACGGCCCTGGTACGAACGCCTATCGCCCTGATCAATCGCGCCAGCCGCGATGAAACATAGCCGCTCATCAAGATCGCGATCGCGATGAAAGCAATCGCCAGGACCGCTTCACTGATGTAGATCATCGGGTCGGTCTGCCCATAAGCCCGAGTCATCAGCGTCGCCACGAGCCCGATCAACAGCAGCGTAAAGACCCCGACAAGTCTCTCGTAGACCAGCGTCGAAAGAACCAGGGCTTTGTCGCGCACTTCGCGATCGACATAGATCAGTCGCGCAACATCGCCGCTGACCCCGCCTCCGGGAACAAAGCTCGTAAAGAAGAGGCCAATCAGGTAATAGGCAAACAGACGTCGTGTCTTAAGCCGAGGCCCTTTCGCCTCGAGAATCGTTCCCCACCGATAAGCCATCAGCCACGTCACCGCGAAGGACGCAGCTATGGCAATTGGGAGGTAGATTACACGCGTGTTCTTGAGCGCTTCGGCAAGACCGCGCGCGTCTGACTTCATTATGACTAGCCCGAGAGCGCCGACACCGATCGCCACCTGAACGAGTCCGCGCAGGTTCAGCTTCCTAGCAGGTTTGGCCGGCTTAGCTTCTGAAATCGGTTGTTCCGCGCTTCGCATCATGACCGCGCATTAACGCTTGCTTCGAGACCTGGAGTGGACGTTGATCCAGATGTGCGCGAGTTCCCTCAACGTCGACAGGATATGACTTGGGCGCACGGTCGAGCGGCCGGCGGCTCTTGGATAATGCCGCACACCGACCTCCACCAGCCTGAAACCAAAGTACTTTGCTTTAGCCAGCACCTCGGCATTGACAAAGAACTTCTTCGATTCAATCGTGACCTTATCGAAAACCTCGCGCCTGAAAAGCTTGAACGCGCAATCGATGTCGCGCACGCCGATCCGAAACATGATTCGCACCAGCAGGTTGAATCCCCACGATAACACCAGACGCGTGAGGTGATCGAACCTGTAGATACGAAAGCCGCATACAATATCAGCGTTCTCGATCAGCGGTAGCAGGTTCCTTATTTCACCAACATCAAATTGAAGATCAGAGTCGGTGAAGAAGATCAGTTGATGGCGCGCGTTCGTGAATCCGGTGTTCAGCGCTGAGGCATAGCCGCGATTTGGATTGTGATGGAACACACGAATATGGGCAGGGTCTTCAGCCGCGAGGCCATCAGCCAGTTGGCCTGTTTGGTCTACGGAACCATCATCGACGATTATCACTTCCCAGTCGCGCAAGCCGAGCAAGCGAAGCACGTCCGCCATGCGCTTCGTAGCGTTCTCGATATTCTCTTCTTCGTTGTAAGCAGGAAGAACCGCTGAAATAGATTCAACTGGCATGGCACCGACTGTTATGCATGTAGGGGCGGCCCTCCGTGGCCGCCCCTGCGTGTTAAGACGACTCCAAGATTGTCGATCAAGGGGCGGCCACGGAGGGCCGCCCTTACAAGTTGCTGAGTCTTAGCCAAGATATCCCAATCCTCTCAGCCGCGCGCGAATCTCTTCGCTCTCCTCTTCGGTCATCTCTGGCGACTTGTCGGGCGCATTGTAATCGAGACCGATCGTCTTCGACACTCTCACGGGATTCTCGGCAAGGTACTCTTCGGTGAAAATCTCTTCCAGCACTCGGCCGTCCATGTCCGACGGGACTTCGACACCAAACGAGTGCAGGATGGTCGGCGCGTAGTCGATGATACGAGCGCCCTCTACTCGCGCGCCTCTTCGAAGCTCGGGACCACGGCCGAGCATTATTCCGTGCATTCGATGATCGCCTGAGTTGCCGTAGACCGGCGTGATGAATTTGTTCGACGTGAGATCGAGCGTGCCAAGCGGCTTGTTCGCCATATCACTCGGCAGGAACTGGATGTCAGGGGACTGCTCGCTGTGCGGGCCGGTGTACAGATCTTCGCGGCGCCAGATCGGCCCTATCAGAGCTTGATGAGTTTCGGGATCGACCAGCCCGCGCAGCTTATCAATTATGCGCCGCATCTCTGAATCGTATTCCGAGCCCGGCTCAACTATGCCGCTGGTTTCACGTCCGCGCAGGTTGATGAAGATCTGCCCGTAGTTCCCCTTTGAAAACGCGACCGTGCGCGACCAGTCGACGTCGCCCAACGACAGCATCATCGCGTTTGCGACCTTCATCAGCGTTGAGCGGTTCGTCACGCCAACCGACAATCGCAAGTGCGCAAGCCCCATCTTCATCGCCGAGCGATACGCGAGATCGGGCGTCAATCCAAGCTTGAACAGCCCGCGCTTGAAAAGCGTCATCGCGTCACGCTTCAGCACTAACAGACCTTCTTCGATCAGCCACACATTGAAGCACAAAAACTTTTTGATAGGCCCGAAGCCATGATCGGAACCCATGTAAACCGTCGTGTCCTCGCCGGCAGAGTCAACCATCTCGCCAAGAGTCGAATCAACTGCGTGCCAGTATTCGCGTGCGCGGCTTATGTGCGCGTCGTGTTCTTTGCGATCGAAGAACGGATGAGTCTCATCGAGCAGATGCCAGAGCTCGTGCTGGAAGCGATCGGTTCCCCAATAGTGGGTCGCGAATACATCCCAACCGTATTGCTCCATCAAGTAGCGATTGACCTTCGTCTTGTATTCAAGTTCCGTAAAGAGCTGATCCAGAATCTTGTCGACGTTGCCCTTCGTGTAGACTTCGGTGATGTACAGCTCATAAGGCCCGAACTTGCCTTCGATCTCGTCGATCAAACTCTGCGGGTAAGTGAAATCGTGGCGCCCGCGTGGGGTCAGAAAATCCGAAATCATCACGCCGTTAACCAGCCCGGGTGGATAGGTACAAGGAACGTTTGTGACGATGGCGCGCTTGCCCATTTGCCCGAGCACATCCCAAAACGGAAGCCCGTCTCGTGAGCGCGAGCTAACTGGCATATCCGGCAACTCGCCGCTTCCCTTTCGTCTCAAGAGAAACTCGAACACGCCGTGTTTGCCGGGGTTTTTGCCGGTCATCCAGGAGACCCATGCTGTGGGCGTGATCGGCGGTATGGTCGTCTCGCGCGGACCGTGAACGCCTTCGCCGATGCACTGTTTCAGTCGAGGCATCAAGCCTCGATCAATCAGTGGGTTCAGTACGTCAAAGGTGGCGCCGTCCAGGCCAATGAAGAGAACTTTTTTGCTCATAACAAAAGACGTGAACTATAGCTGATGGATTGAAGGCTTTTCAACCGAGGCTCAAAATTCGCGGAGCATCTTCTCTTCTTGTCTTCT
>JADGNW010000203.1 GCA_017883315.1 Blastocatellia bacterium
AGTGCGACAATATCCCTTTGTGACTACGTTTTATCCTTTGTGGGCCGGGATAGCGGATCACAAACAGGCAGCGCGCGTGGTGGCGAACCTTAATCGTTTCGAGCGAGCGGGAGGGCTACAGACAAGCGCCAACGCAAGCGGCAATCAATGGGACGCGCCGTTTGGCTGGGCCCCCATGCAGATGATCGCGGTCAAGGGGCTACGGCGATACGGATACGCAAAGGAAGCTAATCGGATCACTGCCAATTTTCTCTCGATGGTTCTGAAAGATTTCCTTGAGCACAACACGATTGTGGAGAAATACGATGTAGTGCGTCGCAGCTCACAGCTAGGCGCAGGAATCAAATTCGGATACGCAGCCAATCAAATAGGCTTCGGATGGACCAACGCCGTGTTCACGGACCTATATGCCGAATTGCCTGAGCGAGAAAAATCCAATGTCCTCAAGGTAGATGGGATAACCATACCTGCGCGCGAGAAGAAATGAGTTGAACACGGAACGAAGAAAAAAAGGAGAAGCTCGTTTGAGCTTCTCCTTTTTAACTAAGGTCGATCCAGCGGGACGCTTTGTAAGCGAGAGAGCTGGCTCGGGCCAATTTTTTTGCAGCTCGCCGTTAGAACTTGAACTTCAGGGCGAACTGGAAGTTGCGCGTAGGATCAGTACCGCCGTAGGCGCTGTTCGAGATCACACCCGCATGTGAATTCGGGCTAGCCGGGTTTCCGATGAACGAATCGGGTTGATCGAGGTTCACGTGGTTGAACAGGTTCACCGATTCAATGCGGAACTCAAGCTCCTTGCTCTCCGTGAAGCGGAACGTCTTAAACAGCGATGCATCGGCCCTCCAGTAACCTGGGCCGCGTAGCGCGTTTCGCTTCAGATTCCCAAAAGTCGCCACACTGGGTTTTGCGAAGACAGTCGGATCAAACCAGAGATTCTGACCTCCATTGCCTATCTTGGGATCGCCGGTGATGTTGGGACGATTCGGACCGGTGTCCGAGATTCCGCTGGTGTCGTAGCCAACATTGAACGGCAATCCACTTTGAATCGTGGTGTTCGAATTGAATTGCCATCCTCCTATCACATAGTCCACGCCTTTTGACGCATTCCCTACGAATCGCTTGTTATGTCCGAAAGGCAGTTCCGCGACCTGTGACAAGACGAAGACATGGGTGCGGTCAAAATCAGAGGGACCGTAGTTGACCTTTCGGTCTATGAAAAAGTAATCGCGATCATAGTTACTCGATCTCTGATAAGTGTAGTGAGCGAGGATCGAATAGCTGTTCGTGAAGCGCTTCGTGAATTTAGCTTGTAACGCATTGTAGTGGTTATCACCACCGTCGCCGTAGAGAAGAACGTCCTGGGTCCAACCGAACTTGTTGAAGAAGAATCGGCGGTTATTCCTGGGCACGTTTGGGAACCCTGACAAAGTAGCCTGGTTGCCGTCGCAGTCAGGGTTATTCCCGCAAAACACGTGCGTACCCTTGTTGCCGACGTATGCAGCTTCAACTGAAATGGTCTTCGTAAACTCATGCTGCACGGTGAGGTTCCAGGCATCGACGGTTGGAAGGGTTTGCTTGAAATTCACGACGCGCGGTGTTACGCCATCCGGCAAGAAGAACTTCCCGCTAGCCGGCAACGACGCATTCGGCACGCCGCCTTTGTTTGGCGGCGCAGTCAAGCCGAAGAAGTTAGTGAACGCCGGCGGGCCTTGCGCGAGGGTGAACACGCGACCGAAACTGGTGTCTGCAGTGAGGTTCTGTATGGCCAGCACGGGCAGATTCTGCGTCACGGTATGGCCAAAGACAGATCCGAATACACCGAGGTCGTAGCTGCGGCCATAGCCGGCCCGCACCACGGTCTTATCTCCGAGTTGATAAGAGATCCCCAGACGCGGCGCCCAGTTCAGGCTGTTCTTAACGCCGCCATTCAGGTCGTTGCCGCCCACCCCGGCTACAATGACTTCGCCTGTGGTTGTATCAACGAAACCACCATTGCCTGCTCCATTCACAGTTTGAGGATTGATGACATCCAATCTCAGACCATAAGCGATGGTGAGTTTCTGGTTCACGCGCCATGTGTCTTGCGCGTAGTAGAAATGGCGCCATTGTCTCTCTCTCGCCTCCGTGCTCGTGCTGACGAAACGTTTGAAGAACGTTACATCGCCGATCAAGAACGTTGCGATCCCGAGCCCGGAAGCTTGAAGTTGCCCGTTTACCACTTGGCCTGTTCGGTTCTCGCTAAAAGAGAGTTCGCCGGACCGATGGTTGTCGCTAGGCACTCTCAGGTTAAACGCGCGACGAATATCAACGCCGAACTTAAAGGTGTGATTGCCCCAGGTCTTCAAAAGGTTTCCCACAAATTGGAATTGCTTTTCCTGCTCGTCCAGCGGGCAATTGCACCGGTTGACTCCCAGCCCTGAACCGAAATTGAAGCCCCGGTCGCCGTTAACAAAGCCTGAAAACAGCCCTGAGGTGAAAGTATTGTCCAGATTCAACCCGGGAATGCCCGCATCCGCTGCCGGCTTGGTGCCAAAATCGGCAGGCAGCACATTCACTCCGTACTTAAAGAAACCGAAGCGGAAGTCCACCAACATGCTCTGCGAGAGCGTGTAGTCAAATCCGACTGCAACACTGTGATTGCGTACCTTCGATGAGCCGCCAAGCGAGACAAGTTCTTGACCGCCGCCCGCGCCAAAGGAAGGAGGTCCATTCCGGTCGAAGTTGGCGAAACTATACCGGCCAAACACATTCAACTTGTCGCTGAGCCGATTGTCTATCCGAACATCGAAGGTATCGTTGTTGAAGAGCTCGCTGCCGCTCGCAACGTAGTTATTCCGCGTGCCGTTGTCGCTGCCTGGCGCATTAGGTGAAGGAATGAGCTTTAGGATGTTAAGAGCCTGTTGGGATAAGCGGCCGTTTGGAATCTTATTCCCGGGAAACTGCAGGCCCGTTAGCGGATCGTAGATGTTGACGCCATAAGCGCTCAAGTCTCCAGTGCGCGCCGCGTTTGTTGGGACTGTGAGCAACCGCGATCCGCCGGTCTTGCTGCGCGTTCCCTGGTAGTCGCCGAAAAAGAAAAGCTTGTCTTTGAGAATCGGGCCGCCTATGGCGCCCCCGAACTGGTTCTTCAGCGTGTCAGGGATCGCCTTGCCTGTGAGCGGGTCCGCCTGAAACTGCGTGAAGGGATTGCGTGCCTGAAGCACGTCGTTCTGCCGGAACTCGAAGACGCTGCCGTGAATATTATTCGTGCCGGATTTGGTTTGAACAGAGACAACGCCAGCGATCGCCTGACCGAACTCCGCGTCATAATTCTGCGATGTGATCTTGGTCTCGCCAATCGCCTCGAAGTTCGGGTTGATCACGATGATGCCCAGAATTGGGTCGCGGTTCTCGGTGCCATCCAACTGGTAGCCGGTCCCGCTGAAATGCTGGCCGTTGACCATTATTTGCGTAGAGCCCTGCGGGTTCTCGCTCGCGGCGTGTTGCCATTGAAGTTGCTGCGTGCCCGGCGTGAGCAAAATGAACTTTGTGAAGTTCCGATCCAGGATCGGCAGATCCGTGATCTGCTTCTGATCGAAGGTCGTAGCCACGTCGGCGCGATCGGTCTTCAGAAGTTGGCCCTCACCGGCAGTCACAGTGACCGTGTCGGTTACCGCGCCGGTTTGGAGCACGGCATCCGCCCTGGTTTGAGCGTCTACGCTTACGAGGACCGAGGGTATTACGCTTGCCTTGAAGCCCTGGGATTCGACTTTCACTTCGTAGTTCCCAGGAAGCAACCGTTCCTTGACGTAATTCCCCGAATCGTTCGCGGTCACCGTATCGGCGGTCT
Source organism: Blastocatellia bacterium (assembly GCA_017883315.1). GTDB lineage: Bacteria > Acidobacteriota > Blastocatellia > UBA7656 > UBA7656 > Onstottus_A. Next base: position 3,830 of record JADGNW010000203.1, read on the forward strand.
TTCGGTCAACGTTGGTTATGGTGACCTTTGCTCCGGCGACTACTGCTCCGCTTGGATCGGTGATCGTACCGCTGATGCTACCGTAGACAGCCTGAGCTCTGCCGCTTTCACAGAGTCCCGTAAGAAGAAAAAGCAGACTCAATATTCCTAGTGCGATTCTAGATTTTCCCATGGCTCGTGTCTCCTTGCCCGCCTTGTCATACAACCGATTGAACGCGTAGCCAGGATGTCTGGCTCGCTTTGGCTTCTTGGAAGCCGGTACTTGATTGACGCAACAAATAACGTTGGCACTTCCCTGAAAGTGAGTTGTCCGCTCACAGAAAAGTAAAGCTGTTCAAGTAGAATCGGGTTTTTTACGCCCAGTGCGATGCTCTTAGCATCAGAATTCAGCGTCGATACTTCAATACTGTAAAAGTGCGGATTCGGATCTTGTATTAATACGACACTCTATATCATTAGTTATATATCATTAGGACGATACTCGTATACCAACTCTGGAGGACGATGTCAAGCGCAAGTGTAAGCAAAGCGAGAGTCAAAGAAGTCCTCACGCAACGGGGTTCAACCTCTGTGCTGTCCTGGCGACCTGGCTTGCGCGAGTGCGGAGACCAATGAGAACCGCTAACCAAGCGGACATTAGAGGCTTCAGTGAAAGCTGCCGGTTCATTCCGTCAATTCGCTGGCGACGTCAAATTTTCCCTGGACATTGCGCTCTCTGTTTGAGGCGGGATATTCTTGTGAAGCTTTGAGCAAAGAATTAGGTTTCTCGCTTGTGGTAACTGTTATGAAACTCCTCGGGTCGAGTGCTTTTCTGTTGGTTGCGCTGGTGATCCTGCCAGCCGCAGCGCAGACTGAACAGGCACTCTCGGCAAAGACGCAGTCAGATTCGTCCGCAATCGAACAAGCAGAATCACTGTTAGACGCCGGCAAAATCGACGCGGCAATAAATGCGCTGACGGCTATTTCGCAGTCCGAGTCCAATGAGGCCAGGATAAGTCATCTGCTGGGTCTCGCGTACTATCAAAAGGCAGACTATGCGCGCGCTGTCGGGCACCTTTCCGTTGCGACAAAGCGCGCACCCGAAGGTAGCCGGCAATACAGACAGGACGTGCAGATGCTCGGGTTGTCTCATTACTTACTCGGTCACATTAAGGAGGCGATTCCTTACCTGGAGCAGGTCAAGAATTGGGCGCCGGATAACGTGGAGATGGCCTACACACTCGGCATCGGTTACATTCAAACTCACGATCTCGATAAGGCTCGCGAATCATTCGCGCGAATGTTCTCCATCCCGCCCGGTTCTGCATCCGCCTATCTGATCAACGCTCAGATGATGATTCGTCAGCAGTTCGAAGAGTTCGCCGAGAAGGAGCTCCAAAAGGCGCTCGAGCTCGATCCGAAACTACCGCAGGCTAATTATCTGTTGGGCGAGATGGCTATCTATCGCGCCAACCTCGAACAAGGCATAGAGCTCTTGAAGAGAGAAATTGCCATCAACCCGGGCTTCGCGATGACTTATTACATGCTCGGCGAGGCGTACACCAGACAGCTAAAGTGGGACGAGGCGGTCGCGCCCCTTCAAGAGTCGATCTGGTTGAATCCATTCTTTAGCGGGCCTTACATTGTTCTCGGAAAGGTCTATCTAAAGAAAGGTGAGTTAGGCAACGCAGAGAGCATGCTGAGGCGCGCGCTCAAGATGGACCCGAATAATTTCTCGGGCCATTATCTGCTCGGTCAGGTTCTTCAACGGACAAACAGAGCGGAGGCGGCGAAGAAAGAGCTTGAGATCGCCGACAGCTTGCGAACGAGTTCGGAGAAGAAATAGCCGCTTCTCGAAAGGCCTTGAAGACATCCATTTCGTTGTTGCCAATGTTCAACAGGTTTAGTCACGTTCATCACTCGCTGGCCGCTCGTTTCATCGCGATTGCGTCTCTTATCGGCTGCCTGCTGACGCTTGAGCCTTTCCTCACGCGAACACTTCCGCTCTCTAGCTCCGTAGCTTCAACTTCGGATGGAAACGGCGCAAGCGATTTCTCCGTGACATTCATTGATATAGCCGAGCGGGCCGGACTGACTGCTCCAACTATCTACGGTGGCGTTGATCAGAAGAAATATATCATCGAGACCAACGGCTGCGGGGTCGCCTTCATCGACTATGATAACGACGGATGGATCGACATTTTCTTGCTAAGCGGAACGCGGCTCGAAGGGTTTTCAAAGGGCAAGGAACCGACCAACAAGCTCTACCACAATAACCGCGATGGCAGTTTCAGTGACGTTACCGCGAAGTCCGGACTCGGGCGAACGGGCTGGGCGTCCGCAGTCACAGTGGGTGATTACGATAACGACGGCTTCGACGATCTATTCACCACCTACTGGGGGCAGAATGCGCTGTATCACAACAATGGAAACGGTACGTTCACCGACGTAACCTCGAGAGCGGGGCTTGCTACAAAGGGCACCCGTTGGGGATCGGGCTGCGCGTTTGTGGACTACGATCGCGACGGAAAGCTTGACCTGTTCGTGGCGAATTATCTGAAGTTTGATCTTGCAAACGCGCCCGAGCCCGGCAAGGGACCGAACTGTCTGTGGAAAGGAATCCCCGTGAACTGCGGACCCAAGGGCATGCCTACCGATACCAATCTCCTCTATCACAACAACGGCGACGGCACGTTCAAGGACGTCTCGGAATCGTCGGGGATCGGCAAAGTGCGCGAACGTTACGCTATGACCGCAGTAGTGACTGACTTCAACGACGACGGCTGGCCGGACATCTACGTGGCTTGCGACTCAACCGCGAGCATTCTCTACAAAAACAACCGCGACGGAACGTTCGCCGACGTAGCCGTCGAGACGGGCGCGGCCTACAACGAAGACGGCCAGGCGCAAGCGGGGATGGGTGTGACTGTCGGTGACTACAACGGCGACGGGCTTCTGGACATCTTCAAGACTCATTTCGCCGACGACCTTCCCATTCTCTACAAGAACAGCGGGCGCGCATTCTTTGAAGACTCTTCGCGCGAGGCTGGCTTCGATCACACCCGCTACGTTCAATGGGGAACCGGGCTGGCGGACTTTGATAACGACGGCTGGCCTGACATCCTCACGGTTACCGGTAACGTTTACCCCGAGGTCGAGAAGTATTTCAAAGAGTACTCCCACAAAACCATTCGGCTCGTATATCGCAACCTCGGGAACGGCCGGTTCAGGGATGTAACCGCTCAGTGCGGTCCGGGCGTGTTGACTCCTCACTCGAGCCGCGGCTGCGCGTTCGGTGACTTCGACAACGACGGCGACATTGATGTTCTGGTCATGAATATGAACGAGCCACCGTCCTTGCTGCGGAACGATTGCATCAACAGCACCAGTCGCGGCGCGAACAACTGGCTCACGCTGAAACTGATCGGCACGAAGTCAAACCGCTCAGCCATCGGCGCGCGAGCCCGATTGAAAACCGGGGAGCATTTGCAAGCTCAAGAACTGAGCAGCCAGTCGAGCTACTACTCATGCAACGACCCGCGTCTTCACTTTGGGCTTGGGGCAAACACCAAGGCGGATCAGGTCGAGATACGCTGGCCGAGCGGGCAAACTGAGATCATTAAAGACATTGCCGCCAATCAGATTGTGACCATCAAGGAAGGCAGCGGAATCGTGAGATCGGTCGGCAGTCGAAAATAGGCATTGGCTCCCCGATCGTTGGTGTGCATGTGCAGGCTGGCACTCTCTAATAAAGCCGCAAGATCGGAGCTGCAGTATAATGCGTGGCATCAGTGGAATAGGATTGAGCGAGCATTCGGGATGAAACTTTTCTAATCGGACTACTAGCACCGGCTATTGGTCTTGGAGTTGTTATGTTATTGCTCGGGCGTCGAGGGACGGCGAAGGCTCAACCTGCCGATACAAGGCTGGAAGGTCAAAGGATGACTGGAAGAACTCGCCGAGCGCGACCGGGAAGGCGGACACTGATGGTTTGCTTGCGACAATCTCCCGCAAATGTGATCGTGTTGCTTCTTTGCGTTGCACTTGTTGCGGTTCGAAGCTCGGCGTGGCAACCCGCGAATAGCGAAATGGGAATCAAGTTCGTCAACGTCGCAGAGCAAGCCGGCATTAAACACAAGACCATTTACG
>JADGNW010000027.1 GCA_017883315.1 Blastocatellia bacterium
ACAACTGACGCTCGGGGCTGAACGAATGTCCGTCTTGTCCGTTGGGACCGCCATGTATGCGAAGCAGAAACGGAACCCTGGTCCCTTTCACGTAGCCAATCGGATAAGTCAGCAAGCCATGCACTTCCGTTCCGTCTTTGCTCTTGAAGCTGACTTCTTCGGTTGATGCTATCTCGAGTTCGGCGAACAGCGCATCGTTCTGATGCGTGAGCTGTCTCAGAGCCCGGTCTTCCATCGCGTATACTTCTGTGTGTTTTGTATCACTCCCGGAAAGCACCGCCGAGTGCCCGCCTCCCGATGTCGAACTCGACACGATGATTGGAGGCGACATCAATCGTTCGACCGAGCTGCCCGCCAGATTCACGCGGGCCGGATAAACCGAGCGATCGTCCGCCACGAAGAAGTTAATTGACTTACCATCGGCGCTGAAGCGCGGATTGGAGGCTCCTCTATCAAGATCTTCCGCGGTCTTCACTCGGGAGGGTGCGCTGCTCCCATCCGAAGCGACAAGAGTCAAGTGCTCCATGCCGTAGGCGCCGTATTTCTTCTCGTCGCCTTCCAGGAAAGCGATCCATTTTCCGTCGGGGCTCCACTCGGGACGCGCGCGCCCGCCACGGTTGCTATCCTGGGTCAATTGCTTTTCTGTAGCACCGGCCTTCGCGTCAGCTACGAATATCTGCGCTGACGGATCGCGATCCGGATCCTCAGAGTGATTGCTCATGAAAGCGATACGAGTGCCGTCGGGCGACCACGAAGGCGCCGCTTCGTCCCACTTGCTTTTGGTCAGCCGATCTAGCTTTTTAGTTTCCATATCGAATAGGTAGATGTAGCTGTGGCGCCCCGAGAGTAGATAACCTTGTCCGTCCTGTTTGAAGTGATAGCGATCGATGACGATTGGCTTCGGTGGTTTCGGTTTGCCGCCACTCTCGGTGGCTGCGGCGGCAGCCTCAGCTTCAGGATCGGGATCGCCAACGACCAGCGCCAATCGCTTAGAATCGGCGGACCATTCGTAGCCCTGCAACCGTCCTTTCATCTCTGTAAGCTGCATCGCTTCGCCGCCGTTCCGGTCGAGGAGCCATACCTGGCTGCCCTTGGCTTTACCGGGTCGTGACGACGTGAACGAGAGATACTTTCCGTCGGGGCTCCAACGCGGCGCCGATTCGCTGTCCTGACTCCAGGTGATCTGCCGGTCGTTCTTGCCGTCGAAGCTAACCATCCAGATGTGCGAGTTGCTCTTGTCTTCTTTCGAATCGATGGTGGCAACGACGTAGGCGACCGATTGGCCATCAGGCGAAACCTGCGGATCGCGCACTTCGCGAATGCGCGCGAGGTCGTCGAGCTTCAGCGGATGCCTGGCTGGCTGCTGAGCCGTCGCGAGGCTCGTGACGGCAAACAAGAGAATCAGAATCTGGGATAGTCGTTTTGCGAACCGTTTTGCGAACCGTCTTTTGAACATGGTGTCTAATCACCTCCGAGATATTGGATTCCACCGATTGAAGCTACGAGATTGGCGCGATTCTAACGAAGAAGGGAATTGGCAGCAAGACGGATAATGGAGACGCTTCGCGTTATTTTATTCTGTCGGCACGCTAATCACATCTGCCAGACGGGCCCGTTTTCGCCGTTCCTCAACGAGGCAGATCGCCAGGCCTATAAGATTTGTAATCAAAATCAGCCCGCCGATCTTGACCGCAAACATCAACCGGCTCTCCACCTGAATAATCGGAACGATTGAGAGAGCTACATCGAGGAGCGTCATCAAGAATCCCGACAGGGCCGCTATCTTCAACCAGAGCGGTGGGCGCAGGTTCGCGCCCTTCAGCCCGATGAGCGGTATTGCAAACATCACCAGATAAGTCAGCGCATAAAACACTGCCGATGCGTTCCACAACAATTGAAATGCTTCTTGTTTGCCCACGCCTATCAGCCCGATGATTCCCATCGCAAGCGTCGCGGCTCCTACGAACATAATCGAATTGACGGGAGTCTTGTACGTCGCGTGCAGCCGTGTGAACCACTTTGGCAGCAGGCTGTCCCATCCCGCTACCATCGGGAGACGTGTGTTGCCCGCGAACATCACGCTTGATTGAGCTACGCGGATGACGAGCAGCGCCATGATAGTCAGCGGGGCGACCGCGGCGACCACGCCAAGCGGGCGAAGGCCCTCGCTCAGCACTTGCGGTATCGGTGCGATCAGATCAACCCGCTCCCGTCCGATCAGCGCAAGCATCGAGCTTGTCCCCAGGATGAACATCACCGCTATCACAGGGGCCGCGACAATCACAGAACGGCTGATGGCGCGCACGGGATTGCGGCACTCGCCCGCGTGTATGGCTACGTACTCGAAGCCGCCAAGCGCGCCGAATCCCATCTTGCCGAGCAGGTTCAGTGTCATAAGCGACAGCACCGGCATCTCGGTTTGTAATGGATGATACTCGGCCAGTGAGCCGTGCGCTCGATTCAGCAAGGGAAGAATCAAAACGGCTGCGAAGGTGAGGAGCATCAGCGCGCCGCCCACTTTGTGAACCCATTTGCCAACGCCGAGCCCTACGGTTGCCAGCAGCACCAGTGTGCTTATGATCACGAGGCTCACTGTGCCGTTGAACCACTTGCTGTCCGTGAGCCACTCGGCGCCCGGCCCCATCACGTATCTCACGTACTGGGTCACCTGAAGCCCGATCTCCGACGTGTTCAAGATCGCAAACAGCCAGAGATTCCACGCCACAAGAAAACCAAGCGTCTCGTTGAATCCAAGCTTGGCCCACTGATACAGACCGCCTTCGAGCGGCATGATCTTATTGAGATAGATGACTACGACAGCGGACGGAATGTAGAAGAGCAGGATCGCAAGCAACCAGAGGACTACGTGTGAGGGGCCTTGTTTGGCGGCGACGCCGATCCACGGCAAGCCGACGATGAAGAGTACTTGAGTAAGCGCGAGATCGGTGAGCCCGAGTTCTTTCTTGAAGACAGCGCTGCGGGCTTCGACGCGTTCCTCTTCGCGTTGAAACTGTGTGGCGTCACTTGTGTCTTGGATATCGTTCACGTAATTGCGAGAGAACAACGGAACGCTTCATTGAAAGAGCCTGCGACTAGATGCGCGATCTTCCTCTAATGCGTACTTGAGGTAGTCGAAGGTCTCTCGCTGTTCTTGCTCAACTCCTTCGAGCAATCTCCTTAGCGAGCTGACCAACGACTCGATGCGAGTCGGCTGGGGCTCCGTAGCCTCGGTCTTGACATCTGATGGGATGCTTGAGTTCACTGCACGACACCTCCGAGCCTATTTGTTTTGGTGTCCTGGTAACCGTCTTTCGGGCGGCATTATAACATAACAGTTGAAAGAGGGATTCCCATGAATCGCATGGTCTCGAACCTTGAAGCCCGACCAACTAGCGGAACGAGGCAGCGGATTACTCCGGCAGCAGGCGCCAGTTGTTTGTTGCCGTTGTCGGGATATGACCGTTGCGCTTTACCCAATCGATGATCATCTCGCGAAGCTCTTTGCTTGATCTCGAAATAACTCGCGCATCCTTGAACATCGTGTAGCCCGCGCCGCCGTTTACTCGAAACGTGATGGTCGCGAGGCGAAGCCTCTGCGTCGGTTCCACCGCTTTCTTACGAAAGCGCATGTTCTGAATGCGATCGCCGATTGGTCTTGAGATGTCGAGATCGTACGTGACCCCTTCAGCGACGTCATAGGTGTAAGCAGGGAATCGCTCGTCGATGAGATCCGTGATCGGCGTGTTCGGTTTGTACGTGCCGAAATGCCGTGCTGAATGTTCGAGCGCCTCTTTCAATTGCTTGCCCGTGACCTCGATGACTACTGGAGCCGCTTCGTACTCATACAACCCGATGATGTCGCGAATGGTCACCGCACCTTTCGGTATGCGAGCCTTAGGGTTCAGGCTCATACTCATTGCTACATCCGCGTTGCCCGCTTCCAACTGCACGCGGTGAACCAAATCGAGAATCGCAGTGTCGCGGAAGCGTTCTTCTCCCGCTCGCATCTCGACAGCCGAATCGCCGATCACTTGATCGAGCCACGCTTGCGTTGCGCGATGATACGGCTCGGCGATTCGAATGATCTCAGGATCAGCCTCAACATGATCGCCGACTGGAATCGTGCGGCTCGATTTGGCTGCAACACGCCAGCGCCCTGCCGGCTTCTCGAGATACAAGTCTACGCGTGCGACGCTTCGACCCCACTTGTCCGCCTGAGCGAGCAGCACTCCGTTGATGTAGAGGGAAGGCACTTCGCGATGCGTGTGACCCATCAAGATCACATCGACACCGGCAACTTGCTGAGCGA
>JADGNW010000028.1 GCA_017883315.1 Blastocatellia bacterium
GCACGTCTTTACGGATCATCTCGCCCAATCATTGGAAAGTCAGCTACCAAGAAGCGGGTCGTGAGCGAGATGGAAAAATCTGATGTAATTCATCTGGCGACGCACGCAATCACTGACGAGTGGAACCCCGGGCGTTCGAAGCTGTTGTTGGCGAAAGAGGCTCAGGGCGCGGCGGGAAACGACGATGACGGAGTACTTCAAGTTGACGAGATATACAAGCTGAACCTTGCCCGAGCGAGACTTGTCGTCCTCGCGGCCTGCCGAACAGCGGTAGAAAACTACTACGGCGGGGAAGGGATGATTGGCCTCGCGCGGCCTTTCATCGCAAAGCGAATCCCGCTCGTCGTGGCGAGCTTGTGGCCGGTTAGTAACGAATCCACCGCCCGCTTGATGACAAACTTCCATCGTTTGCGAAAGACCAGAAGCGAGCCGACCGCGCACGCACTGTGCGAGGCACAAAGGGAAATGCTGCGAGGCTCGAACAGCAATGATAGCCTGCTGCGAAACTGGGCAGCGTTCGTGACGATTGGCGGTCACGCAAACTTCTGAAACGGGCTTTATGCTTCGTCGAGCGACGAAACACAAAACCAAAGATGTTTCATTTCAACCTCACCTTGAAAGGAGAAGCGCATGTCTACGAATTACATTCGGGAGGACCAAGTCAGAGTAACATTCAGGGGCTTTGTAATCGCGCATATTGAAGAGGGAAGTCCTTGGGCGGAGATGGGCGCTCTTACCCCTCGTCCCCCTCAGGTCACTAGGTGCCATCAGCCTAGGATTCACGTTTATAGAACTGACGTCGCTAACGAAGAAATCCAGGAGATTTTCTCGGTGCAGGCCCCAAACAACGACTTTAAAGTAGTGACCTACAAGGATGGGAAGCGGATCCGAAAGTATCAAGGGGACCAAAATCCTGACTTCGATCCCACTGATCCATACAACAGGAACGATCCTAAAGATTTCAGATGGTTTGTAAACTTGAACAAGATACATGGGCTTCCAAGTGATGGGCCCGCAGCGAATCGCATCAGTATCATTCCGAACCGGCAAAGTCCGATGTTTTGTATGGACGATGGCCTTTTCATTACCAGCGGTCTCAGTGACGCAGAGGCTAACCGACAAGTACTCAGTCAACCACAGTCCGAATACGAATTCGGGAAGTTCGCCCGTGAGATAACTGCGAAGGTATCTTTGCGGCCCGGAGAGCGAGCAGAGTTTTGCTACGGCGACGATACTAAATTCACTGTGAATTACGGAGATGGATTTCTATACGACATCGATTTCGATTGTCGGTGTTTGATCAACGACGACGAAAGCGACTTCCACCTCGTTTACGAAGCGATTGAACTCCCGAAGGACGTACCCAGGGTTGACTTGGTTCGCCGGCCAAGAGGCGATGTGGTGTTCGAAATCAGCCCAGAGGTCTATTGTGGAGGGGGTACGTATCCGTAGTCACCATCGGCTTATCGCTGGCGGGACTCATAGCTCTGAAGCGACGCGTTGTAGCCTAATCAAAGACAACTCTGCGGCAGGTGACCGGTAACCAAAGTTTGTCGCTGGCGTTAGTATACTACGCAGACCGCGAGCAACCTTATCGCTTCGGCACTAAAACGACTTGCTCGACTTCGAAGACCTTCTGATAATACCTGTCGTCGAACAACTCTCGGCCTGCGGCTAACAGTGCCGCGGGCCTATCGCCCTTTATTCCGATCAGTTTTACCCGGACAGCTCCAGCCACCTCGTAGTCTCGCTTTTCGATCACGCGCGAAGCTGCAAAGAGCGTGTCGCCCGCAAGCACCGCTTTCCGATGGCTGCCTTTGTCGTAGCCTATCTCCCACAACGCGTTCGCGGTCGTGTCGCGGCTCGCGAGCGATGCAGACCACGCGAAGACCAACCCGCCCTCCACTACGCGAGTCTTCGTGAAGCTGCGCTGGCATCCACTCGAGGTTCGGGAGTGCCACAGCTCAACCCCCAATCAACAACCAGTCCGGTTCATTCACACGGTACCGATCTCGGGCCTCCCACGGTTGAAGGGCCCCGTTCGCCTGTCGATCTCTCCAGCAGCTCTGTAATGTTTCGCTGGATTCATCATAGTTGAATGAGAACTCAGGTACTGGCGAAAAAGCCGGTTCGGGAATGATCGAGGCTTAAGGGCCCGATGTTGTTCAGGGTGCGAAAAACAATGACAAAAACGCTCTATGATTTCGTGTGGGAACATGCAAACAACAATGCGACGGGGGGCATCACCTTCCCCGACGAAAACCTCGAACTCGACTGGCAAGCTCTGACATCGCGCGCTGACGCGTCTGCGGCAGGACTCTCGACGCTCGGCATCGGTCACGAGTCGGTCGTCTTTCTGTGCGGCCGGAATTCGAGCGCGCTGCTTGCGACCTTTCTCGGAGCCCAGCGCGCGGGAGCAACGCCAAGCATACTCGCTCCAAGGATGAGCGCGGCCGGCGACTTTATCGAAAGCCTGCTGCTCAAGATTCGCATTGCCCGGCCTTCGGCGCTGCTCCTTGATCGAACGATTGCTGATGATGAATACGAAGAGTTGAAAGCGGCGCTGCGCCGGTCGCTTGAAAAACCCTACGCCGACGAGTTGAGAATCTGCCGGTTTGAGGAAATCAATATCGACGGTGCAACGCTACCTGACGTGAGCCCTTCTTCGCTGGCGTTTCTTCAATTCACATCGGGGAGCGTTCTGAACCCGCGCGCGGTTCAAATCAGCCATGAGAATCTTGAAGCGAACTGCCGAGCGATCATTGAGCACAGTCAGATCGATTCGACCGATGTATGGGTCAGTTGGCTGCCGTTGTTTCACGATATGGGGTTGGTTGGCGCCACCGGGTCGTCGATAATCTCGGGCGGCAAGCTGGTGCTGGTCGATCCCTCCAGGTTCATAGAAAACCCGACTGTCTGGCTTAAGCTAATCTCGAAGCACGGAGCAACAATAACGGTTGCTCCGAATATGGCTTATTCGATTTGCGCCACGAGAATCCCGGAGAGTCGTCTCGCTGGAATTGATCTATCATCGCTTCGCATCGCGTTTAACGGATCTGAGCCGATAAACTGGCGTGACCTTGACGGCTTTGCTAAGCGGATGTCTCCGCTGGGATTCAACAGCGCAGCGTTCTCCCCCTGCTACGGTCTCGCTGAGAATACTCTCGCCGCTACGGTCTCCGTTTCCTCGGATGGCTACAGACTCGTGCGCGCGTCTGCCTCGGCTCTCGAACGCGAAAGCCTCTTCAGACAACCGGAGGACGGCGAGCGCGCATTAGAGATTGTCTCGGTCGGCAAGCCGCTTCCTCGACACGAGATTCGAATAGTAAATCCGGACGCCGATACGGTCGTGCCTGAAAGCCTGGTCGGAGAGATTCAGGTGAAAGGCCCGTCCGTAGCTCAAGGCTATCTGGGCGATGAATTTCCGATCGACGACGGTTGGCTCAAGACCGGTGATTTGGGCTTCATCAATCGCGGAGAGCTGTATGTCGTTGGCCGCCTGAAAGACTTGATCAAGAAAGCCGGGCGCGGCATTTTTCCAACTGACATAGAAACCCTGGCTTCTCAAGTGGAAGGCGTCCGGGCTGGCGGCGCGATTGCCTTCGAGTTCCAACACAACCAGAGACCGCAAGTCGGATTGGTTGTGGAATCGAAGATTAACAATGGAGGGCGCGCTTTTCTTGCCCGGTCGTTGCGCAGGCGAATAATGGACGGGCTTGCGCTTTCGCTCGATGCCGTGTGGATCGTTCCACCAAAGACGGTTCCGAAAACAACGTCAGGCAAGCTTCAACGCAGACGCGCCGCGCAGATGGCAGAAACGGGGCGATTCGGCGAGCCGGCAATCAATGAACTAGACCTGGCCGCAGCTTCTTCGCACACGGATCACCTGCGCGAGGTAATCTGTGAAGTAAAGCCGTCGCTCGCCGATCGGCAGTTCAGTCTCGATGCGACGTGGGCCGAGCTTGGCATTGACTCGCTCGACTTGCAGTCAATAATCGCAGGGCTTGAAGCGCGTCTTGATATCCCTCCCGTTGATGGTCAAATCGGAAATATCCATACACCGGCGTCACTGCTCCGATTCATCCAGCAACACTTGAAGCCGATCACGTCAACCGGCACTGCCGCATCCGCGAGTCGCGCAACCGTTGAAGCGGTTGAAGCGAAGGATGGCGTCAAGGCGTTTGCCCATCAACTCCGGCTGGGCTCGGCGATGTCATTTGTGACCGCGGCTCAATGCGCCGACGTGCGCCACAAGGGCGCCCTGTTTGCCGCGGTGCGTTCCTGGACCGAATCACGACACGGCGCGCTTTACAACGTCTATCTCAAAGGTGGAAGCGCGCCTCGGACCGAAATCGGAATCGGCGAAATGAGGACCGATGCTAAGGTTCGCATATTCAGCACGAATCACTATCTTGGACTGCACCGTCACCCCGAAGTTTTGCAGGCCGCAACCCAGGCCCTCGAAACGCATGGCGCCGGAGTCGGAACGTCCGCACCATCGGGCGGCTACACGGAGATGCACCGCCGGCTCGAAGACAACCTAACGAACGTCGTCGGCAAGGAAGCGGGCATCATCTTTCCGACGGGCTACACGGCAAACCTCGGAACCATTGCCGCGCTGTGCGGGCGAGGTGACCGCGTGATCGTTGACAAAGAGATTCACGCAAGCGTCGTTGACGGGTGTCGTCTTTCGGGCGCGACCATCGAATCCTTTCGCCACAACGACGTCAGCGATCTCGATCGCGTTCTCGATCGAAAGCACGCCGGCACTACGCTGGTCGTCGTCGAGAGCGTCTACAGCATGGGCGGCGACGATTGCGATCTGCCGTCAATAATCAATATCGCTCACGCGCATGGCGCTCTTGTGATGGTTGACGAGTCTCACTCCTTTGGGTTTTACGGCCCTGGTGGGGCAGGGCTTTCGGAAGCGCGCGGCGTTCTCGACCAGGTTGATCTTTTCATGACGACGATGAGCAAGTCGCTTGCGTCGCTTGGAGGCTTCGTCGCGGGAGACCGCGAGTTGATTGACCTGATTCGCTGGTCGTCTCGCTCGTTCATCTTTCAGGCTTGCGCCACGCCGGCGAGCATTGCGTCTGCTGAGGCCGCGCTTCGCCTCATCGGCGAGGGCTACGGATGCGAGCAGTTGTGGATGAATACTCGCCGCTTCAGAGAAGGCCTTACGAAGATCGGTCTGACCTCTCCGGGCAGCTCCCCGGTTGTGACCATTCCCGCGCGCACTGCCAGTGCCGCGCGCCGCGCTTCGCGAGCTTTGCTTGAGCTTGGCGTGTTTGCCCCAGCGATAATTCATCCGGCAGTGGCGCTCGACGAGAGCCGTTTGAGATTCACCATCACTGCATCGCACACCGCTGAAGACATTGATTGGGCGCTCGGCGCGCTTGATGAGACGAAAGAACTGCTAAGCGTGACCGAGGAGACCGGGCCACGCGCGAGTGAAGCCGGGACGAATCGAGTCGGCTTTGCCGAATTAGCAGCCTCCGCCGAAATGCTCAAAGAGATGATGACCAACTCAGGCCCGAACCGGCTCGCGATTGAAGCCGATGGTTGTCCGACGATTCTGATCGAGAGTCGCGATGCGGCTTCGAGCGATTCAGGCGAACTAGCTTCGCTGACGCTCAGGGGCGACGCGGGCATGCTGCGTGTCGGCTCAGCGAACGAATTGATTGATCGAATTGCAAGCGAGCGATTGATCGCGGAAGGCGACCTCTCCTCGCTCGCGTGGCTTTGCTTTGCGATTCAGAGAACTGCTTCTGCACCGCGCGCCGGCGAGTCCCCGATGGCTGCGGACTGATTGGTTAACAAATAGCGTAGAGTCTGTACCTAAAAGGACGACTTACTATGAAACTTGCCTGGAGCAACTTGCTTCACGACCGGCTCAGGTTCTTGGTGACCATTATCGGGATCACATTTGCTGTTTTCCTTATGGTCTTTCAAGGAAGCCTGCTAGCGGGTTTCATGCGCGCAGCCTCACGCCCGATAGAAGCAAGCGACGCTCAAATCTGGATAACCGCGCGGGGCGTGCAGTGCTTTGAATACGCCACGCCGATACCGAGCCGATATCGCGATCTCGCTTATTCCTGCTCAGGCGTCCAGTCGGTACAGCGGGTGGTCGGGGCCTTCACCCAATGGAAAGGTCCGTCGGGCGCAGCCCAACTTGTTTTTCTCGTCGGGGCAGAGGCAGGAATGGGCGGCGACTTTCCTGTGCCTTATGTGAATGCAAAGCGCGACACCCTGCTGCCCGAATCGGTGCTGGTAGACGTGAGCAACGCGGCTGACCTCGAAGTGACGAGCGTTCCGGTTTATCTCGAAGTCAACAAAGGCCGCGCGCGCGCGGTCGGCATACTTGATGGGTTCGGCACTTTTCTCGGCACGCCTTACACGTACACAGGCTACTGGGACGCGGTTAAGTATCTCGGCGTACGTCCCGAAGAAACCGCGATGCTCGCCGTTATTTTACGTCCCGGATCGGATGCGAAGTCCGCGAAACAGGAGATTGCAGCAAGGCTGCCCGATGCGGATGTTTGGACGCGGGATGAGTTCGCGTTTCGCTCGCAGAAGTTCTGGATCATCAAGACAGGCGCGGGCGGCGCGTTGCTCACGGCTGCTCTTCTGGGATTCGTCGTTGGGCTTGTAGTGGTCTCGCAGAACATCTACGCCACGACGATGGAGAACCTCGAGGAGTACGCGACGCTGACGGCGATGGGTGCTTCGCGAGGCTACATCCGCAGGGTTGTCATCACTCAGGCGCTTGTCAGCGGTGTGATCGGCTGCGCGCTCGGAATCGCTCTGGTCTTTCCGGCCACGCGTGGGGTTAAAGGCTTCATCTCATGGGTTCACACTCCGTGGTGGCTGCCGGTTGCGATGATCTGCGTCGGGTTGCTGATGTGCTGCCTGGCTTCGGTGGTCTCGATCAGAAAGGCTCTTTCGGTGGAGCCGGCAAAGGTGTTTCGTGCGTAACCTTGCGATAGCTGCTGAAAATGTTTCAGTCACCTACGGTGCGGGCCACACGGGCGTGCGGGCTCTTGACGACGTGAGCCTGCGCTTTCGCGCGGGAGAGATGGCGCTTGTGATGGGACCATCGGGAAGCGGCAAGACGACCTTGCTTTCAGTGCTAGGATGCCTGCTCACGCCTGACACGGGCGGCGTGTCGGTGATGGGCCAACCGGTCGCCGGGCTCTCGCAAGATAAACGCGGTGTTCTCAGGCAAAAGAATATCGGCTACGTGTTTCAGGCGTTTCGGTTGTTTCATTCGCTCAATGCTGTTGAGAACGTGATGATCGCGAAGGAGATTGCCGGCTGCTCGCGCGGCGAGGCGAAAGAGAGCGCGCTTCAAGCGCTTGAATCAGTTGGGCTCGCAGATAAAAGACGGCTAAAGCCAAAGGAGCTGAGCGGCGGAGAAAAACAGCGCGTTGCCATTGCCCGCGCGCTCGTAAACGACCCGCCGATCATTCTGGCTGACGAGCCGACAGCGTCGCTCGATGGTGTATCGGGAGGGCAGATCGCAGAGATGCTTATGAGAATTGCCGGCGAGCAGAAGCGACTCGTTGTCGTCGTCAGTCACGACCCCCGCATAGTGGAGTTCGGCAGCCGCATCGTGAAGATGCAAGACGGTAGAGTTATCGAAGACCTGGAGGTGAACTAATGCGCTCGCTAGTCACGAAACACAAGCTCCCCATCGTGTCACTGGTTCTATTGCTTGCATCGGTGCTGGTATTCGCATCGTGGTCACGATTCAGATCGAAAGCAAACGATGCTTTCCCGGACTCGGCCAAAGAAGCGACCGCGGAAAACCTGGCTGATGTCGTGCTTGCTTCGCCGGGCCGCATCGAAGGCGCAAGCGAAGTCATCAATGTCGGCGCGGGTGCGGATGGAGTTATAGCGGAGATCCGCGTTCGCGAAGGCCAGCGGGTAAGAGCGGGCGAGGTCCTGGCCGTAATTGACCGGCAGGATTTGAGCGCCGAGTTCAGCGCAGCACGCGCCACTGCGGAAAGCACGAGGCAATCGCGCGCGCGGCTCGTTCGCGGCAGCCGTGATGAAGAGCGCCGCCAGGCCGAAGCTGAAGTCAATGCGCTTGAAGCCGTAGTTAGGCAGGTGCAGTTGCGCTATAACCGCTACGAGCAGTTGTTCCAGAAGGGAGTGATTTCAGAAGATCAGCGAGATGAGGCGCGAAAAGATCTCGATGTATCGGAAGCGAACCTGCGCGCTGCGCTAAAGCACAAAGAGCTTGTTGACGCACCGCCGCTGCCCGAAGAGCTCGAGCGTGCGGATGCGGAAGTGAGGGCCGCGGACGAGCGCGTCCGCAACGTGACCGAGCGATTGAGTAAGTGCTTTGTCAAAGCGCCAATCTCATGCACGGTGCTGAAGACTTTTATGAAGCCGGGCGAGACGTTCAGCACGTTTACGCCTCAGCCGATAATGAGCCTTGCCGATACGTCGAGAATGCGCGTTCGCGCCGAAGTCGACGAGCGCGATTTAGGGCGCATCCGCGTCGGGCAGCGAGTCATTATTCGAAGCGACGCTTTCAATGGGAAGACATTGACGGGGCGAGTCAATCGAATAGGCTCGCAGATGGGGCGCAAGAAGGTGCGCACGGGCGACCCGGCAGAAAAAAGCGACCGCGATGTCCTTGAGGTGTCTATTGATCTCGACGGCGCCGGCGAAGACCTGGTGGTTGACCTCCGCGTCACAGTGCAATTCTTGAGATCAGACCATTAGACCCGTCCGCAGATGCCGCAGATATTAGGAAGGGAATTGGCGTATATCTGTGTCATCTGCGCAATCTGCGGACGAATTGGTTGGGGCAATTAGATGCGTCGAGGCGCGATTCACGCGGTCGTACCGCGCTTTGGCAGCAGGATCGTGCGCTCGATCTCGAAGACCTTCTGATCAAACTTACCGTCGAACAAATCCTGGCCCGCGGCTAGCAAGGTCGCGGGCTGTTCATTCTTAACGCCGACCAGCTTGAAGCGGACGATCCCCGCTTGCTTGTTGTGGTCGCGTTTCTCGATCACTTGCGAAGCCGCATAGAGCGTGTCGCCTGCGAGAACAGGATTTGGGTGACTGCCTTTGTCGTAGTCGAGTTCCCACAGCGCGTTCGCGGTCGTGTCGCGGCTTGCGAGCGATGCCGTCCACGCGAAGACTAATCCGCCCTCGACTACCCGAGTCTTCGTGAAGCTACGCTCGCTGCAGTAGACCTCGTCGAAGTGCAGCGGGTGACTGTTGCGAGTCAGAATAGTCAACTGCATGTGCTCGCTCTCGCCGACCGTGTGCCCGATGCTGTGGAGAATCACGTCGCCGATCTCAAAGTCTTCGAATGAGCCTCGCGGTCGCCCGGGCCACGCGGGCATTTTGATGTCGCGTGCGAGTTCGGAGGGCAGCGCGCTCGGCAAATCGGAGTTCGGGGCATGGCCTTTTCTTTCCGAACTTAAAGACTCCTGCGCAGACTCGTTTTTCTCAGCGGTCTCTTCTTGCAATGCGGGATGCGCGCGACCTTCAAGCCGGCCCGTCGGGATCAGTGCCTTGCGCTCGAAAGTCACAACCACCACGCCGTCTTGGTTGACCCCGGTTGTTCGAAGATGCACGACGCCGCGATCGGGCTTCGACTCGGACACTCGCACGCCGAGGATTTCGGAATAGACCGAAAGCGTGTCGCCCGAGTAAGCCGCGTTGGGAAACTTCAGGTCGATGTAAGCCAGATGAGCGATCGCTTGTTCAGAAACGTCGTGCACAGTAAAGCTCAGCGCGAGGTTGAGCATCACGAGTGGATGCACTAAACGATCGCGGAAGCCGAGCTCGCGAGCGAAGCGGCGGCTTGAATAGAGCGGGTTCGGATCGAGGAACGACGCCGCGAACATCGCCAGCATTCCATCATCGATCGTGACTTCCCAGGGATGATGATACACATCGCCGACGCGGAAATCGTCGAGCAATCGGCCGTAGTTTGGTTGAATCACACGCATCGACGAGTTCATCTCAGGTCGAGTATCTGCGTCAGTGTCGGCAAATGCACGTCGTTCAATGTCTGTCCCTTCACGCCCGCTGTAGGCGTGTCACTTAGGTATTGCTTTCAGGAGGTCAACAGCGAGATCCTCATTAAGGGTTTTTAGAATGTAATACTGTTGCAGGGCGCGGGTCTTGTCTCCCGTAGTGACGTACATCATCCCGAGCGCGTGATTGGCATAAACATGCGTTGGGTCAGATTGCAGGACGCCCTTGAAACTCTCAATCGCCTCGTGGTGGCGACCCTGTGTTGAGTAGATCACGCCCAATTCATAAAGCGCCTGATTGAAATCCGGTTTTAGTTCGAGAGCTTTCTGATAGGCTTCGATCGCCTCATCAAGCTGCCCAAGTTGCTTGTGCGCGTTGCCCAGACTGAAATACAAAACGTGATTCGGCTTCAGGCGAGCCGCGCGTTTGTAGGGCCCGACAGCCTTATCCGGCTTTCCCCACTCGACATAATTGATAGCAAGTCTGTTGTACAACTCCCAGTCATCCGGAGCGAGACTAACTGCGGTCTGATACTCCTTCTCCGCGGCCTCGTACTTACCAAGCGAATTGAGAACCTGGCCGAGTCGCGTGTGAGCCTGCGGGTTCCCAGGATTATTGGCCGCGTCGCGTTTATAGGACTCCAACTGCGGGGCGAGATTCTTGCGAAGCGTCGCCACCTTCAAACGCTCCTGGGCGAGAGAGTGATAGGGTTTGATTCGCAACGCTTCATTGAAACTGGCAACAGCATTATCGTACTGACCCGCCATCATATAAGTGTTGCCCAGGAGAACGTGTGCCTCGGGATTTGCCGGCTGCAGACGAGCGGCTTGCCGAAGCGGCTCCAGGGCATCCTCGAATTTGTTCAGCTCAATATAAGCTCTGGCCAAATCGCCGAGAGCTATCGGATCGTTCGGGTTGAACCGAACGGCTTGCTTGAGAGCGGTCAGCGCTTTTTCTGAATATCCTTTTTGGGCATACGATACGCCGAGCCGCAAATAGGCTTCGCCCCAATCTGGCTTGAGGCTTACGGCGCGGTTTAGAGATTCAATAGCGTCGTCGTGTTTACCAAGCTTCTGCGCGGTGACACCAACATTGTAGAGCGAGAGCGCGTCTTGTGGATTGATTCTTGCCGCGTTCGCAAAAGCCGCGAGAGCCTCAGGGAGTCGCCCAATCTGTTCGAAGGCCAACCCAAGATATTGGTACGCCGGAGAGAAGTCGGGCTTCAGGGCTACGGCGCTGCTTAGGGCGTTGATCGCTGCCTGAGGCGAACTCGCTTTTAGGTACATACACCCCAACTCGAAATGCAGGACGGGGTCGGCGTCGCGCAACTTGATAGCTTGTTCAAGAGCGCGCTCGGCGTCTTCGAAACGCCCCAACTCGGAGTAGACCGATCCGAGCGCTCGGTACGCATCCACCAAATCCGGATCGAGGCGGACTGCCTCTTCCAACGGATCAATCGCATCGAGGTTTCTTCCCGCGGCGGCGTAAGACTGACCAAGATAGAGCTGCACGTGCGCGTCTTTAGGTTTGATGCCAGCCGCTGTTTTGAACGAGTTGATGGCATCTTCGTACTTTCTGAGAAGCGCGTATATGATGCCTGAGTTCGCGTGCGCGCCGAAGTGCCTGGGCTCAATCTCTATAGCCGTGCGATATTCCTCCAATGCTTTTTCATGCTTGCCGGCCTGTTGCAACCTAACGCCATTCTCGAAGTGTTGATGAGAAAGTTTCGATTGTTCGGTCTGGCCCGCAACAGCCATCTTTGTGAAGGCCAGCAGGACGAGCACTGCGGCAACCGTTGTTATTGAGATCTGTCTAACCGTGCTCACGAGCTCCTCTTGCTTTGGATCGATTTGGCTGGATTGTAAACTAATCCGTTGCGCAGCTTCCAGGCGTCGATCAGCTTCGAGCTTGCTGATCAAACAATGTTCCGCCGGCGTTACGGATGGGTCCACTCGCCGCGCAAAAAAGCCAACGCAGTCTCCACGAAACGCGCGGTCAGGTCTCCAAAGATCGGACCGTGTCCGCCGTTCGGAACGATCCATAGATACGAACGAGGGATCGCCGCATACATTTCCAACGCCAGGTTGACCGGATACAACGGATCGCGATCGCCGTGCACAATCAGAGTGCGCGCCGTGATAGTCGACAGATAAGGTGGCGTGAAATTCATGTCATCGTAGCTGTCCTTGAGCGCACTCATCAGCCTCCATAGTCTCTTGATTTGCTCATCGCCACGCTTGTGCGACTGTCGCATTTGTTGCCACTCCGCTTCGCTGTGGTCTTCGGGGGACAACTGGCGCATGAGCGCGCGCGCTTGCTCCGGAAAGTATGGCGTTGCGCTAACCATCACCATCGCATCGACGCGACTCGGCTGCTGAGTGGCCATGTGCAGGAGAGTCTTGGCTCCGAGGCTCAGACCTATGGCTTTGAAGCGGTCGATACCGAGGCGATCCAGGAGGGCGAATACGTCGAGGGCCACCTGCTTGAACGTGAACTCCTCTGAGGGATTGGTTGACCTCCCGTGACCGCGCAGATCCGGGATGACTAGCCGGTATCCGTTTGGCGGCTCCTTGAAGATGAGTTCCCAATTGGCGCCCACACCGCCCCCGCCGTGCAGCAGCAAGAGCGGCTCACCTTCGCCGCGAATCTCGTAGTACATCTCGATGTCGTTGACTGTATCGATGTGCCCGGCAGTCGATGAGGTGTTCATTCAGTCACCTTACTTACCATCTGAAACTGCCAAGTGGACCTTCATAAAATCAATCGCGCTCCGAATTATCTCGCGAGACCTGTCGTCGTCCGTCTGGTTGTCAAAGCCATGAACTCCTTGCGGGTGGTTGGCAACGATGATCGACGCGTTCTTTGAAATCGCTTCACGGATGAAACGATCAATCGAATCGTTCATCGTAGGCACTTCGTCCAGACCCGCGCGAGCGATAAACATCGGCGCAAGCTTGCCGGCGTCATTCGCCAGATATGTGATAGGTGAAAAGCGCTTCACCATCTCCGGCGTTTCGCTGCTCGTATGCGGCTCAGATTGCTGAATGTCCAGGAAGGCGTAAAAGGCCACGACGCAGCGCACGTAGTCAGGCTTGTCACGCATCGCCAGACTCAACATCGGACCGCCGGCAGAGTAAGCCGCCAGACAGAGCCGGTCTTTATCAATGTTCAATGAAGCGGCGTTAGCGCGGATGTAGTTGATAGCCGCGGTGACATCGCTTGCAGCTTCCGCGAGCAGTGGTTTCGGGTAACCGAGCCGGTGCGTGAAGGTGACGCCTATCATGCCTGAAGCCGCCACCAATCGACCCCACGACTTGTAGACACCCCAATCTTTCGGCTTGAACTGCGCGC
>JADGNW010000204.1 GCA_017883315.1 Blastocatellia bacterium
CCCTGTTTGCCCTTCCAACTGCTCACTTCGAGTTGCAAGAATTCCTCAATCCATTTATCGACGTCTCCGTCAGGTTCCAGCGCATCAAATTCGACACGTCCCAATTCCGAGAGCCGCCTCTGCCTGCGCCTCATATCCTGCCGGTGTCTGACCGAAATCGAGGCGCGCTCGTAGATATCGGCAGTTTCCATTGGTCGAAACAACGCGCGCTCGTAAGATTCGGAGGCAAAACTCAAGCCGTTGCGTTTCGTCAGGCAGTCGTTCAGAAGTTCATAAAAAGGTCCATCGCCGGATATAAGATTGAATTCCATCAGCGGACAGCGGGCTTCCGCAGCAAGCCAGTCAAGAAAGGCGTCGAGGCACTCGCGCGCGCAACTCGCTCGAATCAGCGGCGTGCAGAGCGGGCAATAGAGGTGCTGCCACGGTCTTAATACTGCGACGGGGAGTCCCTTGTACCGCGCCTTTCTTTCAAGAGGGAAAACCCCGCAGAGCACCGGCTCGCCTCGATCGATGGTGAGCACCAGGACGACGCGCACGTTCTTTCGGGTCGCGAGTCCTCGCAACGCAGGCATCAACATCCACGGCTCGTAAAAAGGGTTCACCTCCAGCGCTTCTTCGGCCAGGTTTTCCCAAGCCTGGACGTAGTCTTCGAGTATGTCGAGGTCTTCAATTGCGACAACGGACATCCGAGGGACCGGAGGAGCGGCGTCCCTCTGAGCGGCGTCGATGGTAGCAATCTCGGACTTCGATTTCATTATTCGCTTGCAATACTCGATCGCAGTCTTCACCTCATGTACCAGATAAATGTCAATTGGCGTCACGGTTCCCGATTCCTGCGGAGTTCAGCGGAAACCGTGGCGTTGGAAGCGAGCGCACCAAACGTGGTGAATGTCCCCACGCACTCACAAGTCGGGTTACGAAAACCTCCACAGTCGCTCATTAGCAAGGTTGAATAAACTAACGACAGTCTCCCGTTCGGGATGGAACAACGCTTGCTCGTAGCCGGGCGGCGAACCTTGCGAATGTTCAGTGGCGATGCAATGACATAGCCGCGAACGTCGTGGCTCGCGCAGTTTGTTTCGAGAGGTTGGATCGACGGCAGCAGTCGAAGCGTTTTTTGCGCGACGCGCACCGAAGCGCGAAAGGAACACGCTTCACATTCTGTCACCGATCTAACCGAGTCCGCGTTGCTGTCGAGACCTGCGACAAGCGCGCGGTCGTTTCACCGATAAAGGCACACCAGGAGCGATCCTGGGCCGCAAAGCCAAGGCCTTTGAGAATCTCGAATTTGAAATTTCAAATCTGAGATTCACGAAGGATGACTGGCTGCCGAAGTGAGATGACGCCTGCCTTAACGGTCCATCTCACTCCATAACTCCGCGTTGCCCCTGACTGGGTTTCCTCTCACGACTGACGGCTTCAACTCCGAACTGCGTGGGACAGAGCGACGCCAACGCGATGGTTGATGAGGCTGCTCGCTAAACGAAGCAGTCCGGGCCATCCCGCTCCGGCGAACGCTTGGAGTATGAGATGACAAATCGAACACCCGACCTTTCTCTGCCTGTCTGGCTCAGGAGAGTCATACACGGCTTCGCGAAGAAACAGAGCTTACTTGCGGTTTGGACAATCACCCTGGCGCTTTTCGTACAGCAGAGCGCTATCGCTCGAATTTCCATGCAGCCAGCGGGGCAGCCGACCACGGGCGTCCCGGGGGCTCCGCCGAGGACACATGGTTCTGAGGCCGTGTTGTCGGAAGCCGGCAGCGTCTTCATCGACTCGAATTCGGGGTCAAGAATAGTTCGTGTAACCGATTCGCGCGACGGGCAGGCGACGCTTGCATCGCGCGTCAACGGCTCGAGCTTCAATCTGGATTCGTCGCGTTTCATCGTCAACCTCGACGGCACGCCGATGCTTTACTCGATGGAGCCGTCCAGTCTCAAGATTCACAAGCAAGGTCCGTTTCTTGGGTCGAGCGCACTACAGGCTGATAGCTTACATTGGTCGGCTGTCGAGGCCGGCACGATCATCGGTCTGGAGTCCGAAGGTTCCGCGCGCATATTTACCTACGACACGCGCTCGGGAAGTCGAACGCTGTTGAAGGATTTTGCAGACACGCTCGGCAACGGCGAAGCGCAACAACTAAGCAAGTCGTGGTTCGACGATAACCACTTTGCGTTTAGCTGGCATGAGTCTGGATCAAATCCCAGCCTTGTGGTCGTTTGGGATCGAGCCGCTGACAGCACGTTCGTGTTCTATCTCAACGATCCGATCAGCGGTGTCTCCGGCTTCACTGAAGCTCACCTCGATAGAGCCGGCGAAGCTCTCATCGTTAACGGCGACACGACTCGGGTCTGGCGATATCGAACGACCATGCAGGCGGAGTCCGTGCAACTCGAGAATGGCGGGACTCGTGAGATGAAAGCCGAGTCTCAACAGAACGATTCGTTCGATTTGTTTGCCTCGATCGGTCATCCGTTGGAGCTGCCGCGTAGCGATGTTTCGCCAGACGGACGCCTCTCGATCTTCTCCTCACAAACTGGTGGCTCACGCTCGGACGTGTTCATCGCGGCAGTTGACGCCAATGTGAGCGCTTCGAACATCACGTGGACCAACATGGTCAATTGCTCTGCGGTCGCGAACTCACTTCAGAAGACCGGAGGCGTCGACATGGCCGACGATGCGCACGCGACATCAGCGCAGGGAATGCTGTCGGGCGACGCGTATGTTGAGTTCACGGCCCAGCAAGCGGACAAGGAGCGATGGTGCGGCTTGAACAACACCAATGAGATTCACCAGTCCGCAAGCGATATCAACTTTGCCATCAAGCTGCCGGACACCCGGAAAGCCACCGTAGTCGAGAACGGCGTAGTTAAGACCAAGATCAAATACAAAGCGGGCAACGTCTTCCGAATCGCGGTCGAGTCGGGCGTTGTGAACTACTACAAGAACGGCTCGGTCTTCTACACGAGCACGGCCGTGCCCGTGTATCCGTTGCTGGTCAACGCATCGTTGGTCAACACGATGGCCGCAGTCGAGAATGTTATGGTATCCGTCGCACAATCAGGCAGCGTCCTGTCGATAAGCCCGGCAAAAGCCAGCCTCGTAGGAGGCGCGACGCTTCAATTTAGCGCGCTGGTCACAGGTGGTGTCGATACCATCACGTGGTCGGCTACCGGCGGCTCGATTACAAACAGCGGGTTTTACACCGCGCCGGTGGCAGTCGGAACTTATACCGTAAGAGCTGCGTGCACCTCCAACCCGAATATCAACGCTTCGGCAACCGTGATCGTAACGTCAGGAGTTGACGTGACTCCGCCGGTCATCAGCGGGGTTAGCGCTTCGAACGTCTCTGCAAGCGGAGTCACAATCACGTGGAACACAGACGAGCCGAGCGACACTCAAGTCGAGTACGGCACGAGCACCAGCTACGGCAGTTTCTCGACGAACAACCCGTCAATGGTAACGTCCCACGGCGTGGCATTCGGCGGACTGGCTCCAACGACCCTGTACCACTACAGAGTCAGATCGAAAGATGCCGCGGGCAATCAGGCAATTTCGGGCGACTTCAGTTTCACAACTCTAGGAGGCTCGGACACGACGCCTCCTGTTATCAGCGGAGTTTCAGCGTCGAGCGTGACCACCAGCAGCGCTACGATTGGGTGGAGCACGAACGAAGCAAGCGATTCGCAAGTGGATTACGGGACTACAACCGCATATGGAAGCTCGACCGGACTGAACGCTTCACTGGTTACGACTCATAGTGCTTTTGTGGGCGGGCTTACCGCGAGCACTCTGTATCACTACCGCGTGAAGTCCAGAGACGCCGCCGGCAACCTGGCTGCTTCGGGTGATTTCACTTTCACAACATCGGCGGCGCCTGCGCCGCCTCCCGATCCCGGGGTCATCACTGACCACAATGTTTATCCCGAACCGGCGCCGCCTGCGCTGCCGAGAGCGGGAGGCACGTTCGTCGACCCGACTTTCGGTACGACGATCATGCGAGTGACCGACGAAAACGACGGCGTGTCGAACATCAACTACTACTCTTACTGGCCGACGTTCAATCTGGATGACACGAAGTTCTTCGTCGCTTGCGACAATAGCCCGATGCTTTATCACTTCGACCCGAACGGTTTTCGAATCATCAGCAAGGGCCCGCTGTACGACCAGACGCTTCCGGGCGGTGGATTCATGTCAACCGAGGACGCTGAGTGGAGCGGGACTAACGCGAACCTGTTGTACGGATACTACGGGCTCAAGCTGTGGTCGTTTGATGTGTCGGCGAGGACCTACACTCTGATCAAAGACTTCACCGGGCTGGTCCCTGCCGGATATCTGGGCCAGATGAGCAGGAGCCTCGACGACAATATGTTTGCGTTTACGTTGAAGGATCCGAACTACGCACCGACGGGCTACATGGTTTGGCAGAGGGACCAGAACAGAATTCTTCGCAACGTCACTCTCTCGAACTTCGACGAAGTGGAACTCGACAAGACCGGCCGCTACCTTGTAGTGAAGGCCGAGTTCGGCGGTGGTGTTGACTTCCAGATAGTCGATCTACAGACCGGAAGCGTCCAGGGTCTGACAGATCCAGCGCCCGACTTTTCACCCGGTCACAGCGACAATGGTCGGAATATCGTAGTCGGCTACGACAACTGGAACAACCAGTACACGATCAGAAGCCTGGCGACGCCGCATCAGTTTCAGACGGTGATCAGCTTTGGCAGCGACTGGTCTCAGTCGAATCACTTGTCAATGCTTGGCGACAACGAGAGCTGGTGCGTGATAAGCAACTTTACCAACGGCACCGCTCCAGTTGGCCCATTCCGTCAGGAGATATTCCAGGCATCGACCGACGGGACCCAGAGCGTGAGAAGGCTGGCACATCATCATTCGGTCTATCGAGACTACTGGGACACGCCTCGAGCCGACATAAGCCGCGACGGAAGATTTGTTGCATTCACGAGCAACTGGGGCAGCACGACTCGTAGAGACGTGTTCATCATCAGAGTCCCGCAAGGTTCAGGCGGCGGTGGTGGAGGAGACACAACGCCTCCAGCAATCTCCAGCGTGAACGCGTCTTCGATTACGTCGTCCGGGGCGACGGTGAGTTGGACGACCAACGAAGCAAGTGACTCTCAAATCGAATACGGAACGAGCGCGGCGTACGGCAGCGCTACGACGCTGAATACTTCGATGACCACCAGTCACAACGGGACGCTGAGCGGACTCTCGGCGAGCACTTTGTATCACTATCGAGTGCGTTCGAGAGACGCGGCCGGCAATCTCGCAGTGTCTGGAGACTTCACCTTTACGACTGCGGCGAGCGGCGGCGGTGGTGGAGGCGGAGGTGGCTCTACTCAGAACGTCGTCTGGGCGACCGCGCTCAATTGCACGGCGTCGGGCAACTCCTTGCAGAAGACGGCGGGGCGTGACGACTCACCGGATGCTGCGGGCACCTCACAGCAGCAGATCGCATCCGGAGACGGATACTTTGAATTCACCGCGGGTGCGACCGGCAAGATCAGATTCTGTGGATTGACGCACAGTGCCGCGGGCACGGATTTCACCGCGATAGACTTCGCCGTCAAGCTCACGGAGTTCGGTGTAGCTGAGATTCGCGAGAACAACGCTTATCAAGGCGAGACCACATACTCGGGTAGCGATGTGTTCCGCATTGCGATTCAAGGCGGCGTCGTGAAGTACTACAAGAACGGCGCGGTCTTTTATACAAGTGGAAGAGCGCCGTCTTACCCGCTTAAAGTGGACGCCGTGTTTATCAATCTGAACGGCACTGTGAACAACGCTGTTATCAGCGCGGGCTCGGGGGGCTCGCTGGCTTTCAGCTTGACCGATAGCCGCAATGGTTATGCTGTTGCCTATCGACGGGAGTTAGCGGTGTCGGAGGAGTTCGATCGTGGGTATATGATCGATATTACACTCACGCCTCGAACCGGGCGAGGTCTTTGGTCTAGTTAGCCCCGTATTCCCCAAAACGGCGGGCGTCAGGTCTACGGAGCATACGTATACTCTGCGGATAGGGCGCCCGTCGACGTTCTCACTTGCAGCCTATCGCCGGCTACGGCCCACCTGCCAACCTTCTTGCCAATGAGTAGCGTTCTCGGGTTGGAATCATCGTGCAGAGTCTTTTGCTTTTCGCCATTGAGCAAAATCACTGATCCGCTGTCGAAGTTTATGCCGTAGACCAGAACCTGTTTCCCGCTGCGTGAGGCGCTTGTAATCACAGGTCCCGCGCCAACGCCGTCCTGATAAACCGTAAACGTGCCACCTTGAACCGAAATCGCTCCGGATCGGGAATCGGAACCTGGGTTAGCTGCAACGGAGTACCTGATCGTACCGCTGGCGCTGCCCGAACCGCCTGAGTTGATCGAAATCCAACTTGCGTTAGCGGACACGTTCCAGCTACAGCCGGAGCCCGCCACAACATCAACCGTGCCGCCGCCGCCGCCGGAGTCGAACGACTGACTCGAAGGCGATATTGAATAGGTGCACCCGCTTTGCGGCTGTCTTATCTCACAGATCAGATCGGCGTAGTTTCGGTCGCCGCCTCCTAACTGATCTTCGAAGCCGAGCGTGGCTTTTCCCTTGCTCAAACAGGTGACGTCGCCGTGCCCAAGCCCGTCCGGGTTTGAAGAGGCCGAGCCGGAGTAGAAAGTCCGCTGAGTTTCGCGAACATATATGCTGAAGATCAACTCAACGCCCGCGGGGAATGAACCGAGTTGCACGATGGTACCGATGTCGCGGTTGGTTCCGATGAAGCGTGTCGGTCCCGGCGAAACGAAACTGAGCTCGCTAGTGAATCCCGCCACACACGGGAGTATCTCTACTTCGACATCGCCGCCGGCTGAGAAGATGTGTCCCCCAATTCCGCCTTCACAGGTTGATGCTTGAGCAAAGACCCGCGCGTTGGACGGGGTTGGCGATTTCATGCAGAGCAACGATAGAACCAGGACCAATAGTACAAACAATCGCATTCGCTGTGAATTGTTCCAACCGATCATATGCCCCTCAGTATCCGAGAATTCGTCTTACTCCAGAAATAGTCCTAAAGACCCTCGACTTCCAGACGCAGACCGTGGTCAACGCAATGTTTGAACGTAACTATTGAAGCCCGCCTGTGGCTCACGTAGAATCGACCCAGTCCCCGCGATCTTCTAGAAATTGTGAACCCTTAGTCATTTCCTGAGAGTGAATGTTCATTCCGTCGACCACACAATTATGAAGAAGCACCTGTTCATCGCTCTGATCCTTGTTATCGGCGCCGCAAAGATGCATCCGGCTCAAACAAGGAAAGCGCCGCCTGCTCCGGCGAGTAGCTCGGCCGCCGTCATAACCAATCATCGGATCTACAACGAGGGTCCGCCCCCTGCGCTGCCCCGCGCGGGCGGAACGTTTGTCGATCCGACGTTCGGCACGACGATCATGCGTGTGACCGACGAGAGCGACGGCACAGCTTGCAACAACTTTTACTCTTATTGGCAAACCTTCAACCTGGACAACACGCGATTCTTTATCGCTTGCGATACAAGCCCCAAGCTCTACAGGTTTGACCCGAACGGTTTCAAGATCGCAGGCAAGGAGCCGCTTTTTGACCGGCCACCGCAAGGCAGCGGGTACCTCTCCGCGGAAGACGCGATATGGAGTGGAACCAGCGCCACGGTGCTGTACGGATACACCGGCCTGAAGCTTTACGCCTACGACGTAGCTTCGAGGTCGTACACACTGGTCAAGGACTTCAGCGGGGAACTCGCCTCGGGTTATCTAGGGCAGATGAGTAAGAGCCTGGATGACAATGTGTTTGCGTTTACTAAGAAAGACAGCAACTACAAGCCTCTCGGCTTTCTGGTGTGGCGGCGAGATCAGAACAAGATACTTCGCAACGCGAACCTCCTGGACTTCGATGAGGTGCAGGTGGACAAGTCGGGGCGATACATCACGGTGAAGGCGAAGTTTGATCGAACCGTCGACGTGCAGGTCGTCGATTTGCAGACCGGGAGCGTCGAAAACCTGACCGACCCGGCGCCGGACTTCTCGCCGGGTCACAGCGATAACGGCAGGTTGATCGTAGTTGGATACGACAACTGGAACAACCAATACACGATCAGGAAACTGGCAACGCCGCATCAGTTTCAGACCGTGATCGGATTTGGCAACGACTGGTCTCAAGCGAATCACGTCTCGATGCTCGCAGACAATGAGTCCTGGTGCGTGATAAGCAACTACACCGCCGGCAACGCCCCCATTGGTCCCTTCCGCAATGAGATCTTCCAGGCATCGACCGACGGCAGCCAGAAGGTTAGAAGATTGGCGCATCACCACTCGGTCTATCGCGACTACTGGGACACTCCGCGAGCAGATATCAGCCGGGACGGGAAGTTCATCGCCTTCACGAGCAACTGGGGCAGCACTACTCGTAGAGACGTATTCATCATCAAAGTTCCCCCGATGGTCCCATGAACCCTGGGTTCAAACCAAACTTCAGCCTTGTGGAGAGGAGCCGCAATTCGCAATTTCTCATGAAGCGAGTGTAAGAGTGCTTGGCCGCCGTTAGGTGAGGAGCTCCAATCCCTGGCTCTCGTGGAGCATCTCATCCAGGCAAATTCAAGGATAGACGTGAAACAGGTAAGGACAATTCCCCATGTTCAACTACACGTACAAACGGGTTTATGAGAAAGTCAATTATGAACTTCGGACGCTGGGCGGGGGCCGCTGGGCTTCTCACTGCCGGCCGACGTCCATCGGGTTAATGCTCAGCTACCGGTGCAACGCGCGCTGCGTTCACTGCGACATCTGGAAGAATCGCGGGAAAGAAGATTCTCCCAGTCTCGAGCAATGGAAGACCGTGCTGACCGACCTGCGCCAATGGCTTGGTCCGGTGCACATCTTCATCAGCGGCGGCGAAGCTCTGTTGAAGCCATACGCCATCGATGTGGCCGCCCACGGCTCATCTTCAGGTTTGTTTGTCG
>JADGNW010000205.1 GCA_017883315.1 Blastocatellia bacterium
CCGATAATCCAGAGCGCATAGTTGTTGAGCAACAGGTGAATGATGCCGATATGAATGAAGATCGAGGTAATCAGCCGCCAGTACTCGTGCTGTTCGGCTATCAGGTTGTTTTGTTTCGCTCCGAATCCCAGCAATACCAGCGGGTCGACTGAGGTCACGGCAAATCCGCCCGCGAGGCACATCAACACGAAGACGCCGACGTTGATGCCGATGAAGATCATCGTGAAAGGATTTGAACGCGTGAACAGCGCCTGCAAGAACTGCTGCTCCGAAGCAGCTTTTTGATGGTCGGCAACCGCGTCGATTGAACCGGCGCCGCAATGGACGCACTGCGCATTTCCGATAGGAGTTTGGTTGCCGCAAGCAGGACACTGTCTGAACTGAGAGTCGGCGTCGATCGGGTTCAGGGTCATCGAGAGGAGTTTACCATTTAAGGGACGATGAAGCTCACTATAGAAGACCGGCTCGTTTTGGGGTTTTGATGTGGAGAGATTAGAGGACTCCTGATATCTTTTGTGTCCATAGTGTTGACGGATCCTGAAAGACTGAAAGGAATCACTATGCTAAAGAGCAGATCTTCAGCGGGGATGCTTATAGTGCTGCTGGTGTTGAGCGCGCTGGTAGCTGCGCAGACGCCTGCGGTTGCAATCTCGATTACAAACGCGCGCACCGCGAGTGACCCCTCGCTTCAAGCGCTCGAGCGCGAGATCGCCCGGCTGGCAAAAGTATCGGGCGGAGTCGTTGGCGTCACCGCTATTCATCTTGAGACAGGCAGACGTGTCTCGATGAACGGGAGCGAACGCTTTCCGATGGCGAGCACGTTCAAGATCCCGATCGCAGTCCAGCTCTTGACGCGAATCGACAAGGGTGAGGTGAAGCTCGACCAGATGATCGACATCAAGCAGAGCGATCTGCACCCGGGCAGCGGCACGCTGGCGGACCTGTTCAACAAAGGCGGGCTCGCGTTGTCAGTGCGAAACCTTATGGAGCTGATGTTACTGATAAGCGACAACAGCGCGACTGACGTGTTGCTGCGCACAGCCGGGGGCGCTGAAGCGGTTACTACTCGGATGCGCGCGCTGGGCATTGACGGAATCAACGTCAATCGATCTACGGCGCTCTTGATTGCCGATTGGGTTGGTATTCGGAACCTTCCACCGGAAGATCAGTGGACTCCGGCGCTGTTCCAGTTGGTGTTCGCGAGCGTCAAGCCTGAAGACCAGAAGGCCGCGGCAAAGAAATTTGATTCCGATCCTCGGGACACATCGACGCCTGATGGAATGGCTGCTCTGCTCGAGAAGATTTATCACAGAGACATACTGAAACCTGAAAGCGGGGATCTGTTGCTCGACATAATGCGGCGCTGCCGAACCGGTGAAGCGCGGCTTCGAGGCTTGCTTCCACAGGGAACAGAGATCGCGCACAAGACGGGAACGATTGGCGGCACGACAAACGACGTCGGGATCGTCACGCTGCCCGATAACGCCGGGCACGTTGCAATAGCTGTGTTCGTGAAGTCATCGGAGAAAGACACCTCCGCGCGCGAACGTGGAATCGCCGAAATCGCGCGTGCGGTCCACGATTTTTTCCTGTTTCAGACTCGCGCCTCTTCGTGATAGCATAGCTGCCGCGAGAGCAATGTTTCTTTTCGTCGTGGCGTCGTTAGTTTCTTCAGCGATTCGACGTTGGCTTCATGAAGCGCGAATGTTCGGCTCGCTTGAATCCGTTCCGTCGGCGCCGGCGTAAAGTAAGTTTGAAACTAAGGACCGGTCCAAAGTCCCGCGCAATGCGGGTTCTCGAATACGAACGGCATTATCTGGTTACTTGATAGTGCGTGCCCGGCTGGTTATGCATGACCCGGGCGCTTGGAGTTCGGTGCTGCGGCTGCGAAGCCGCTCGTCATTCAATCAACAACAAGGAGAGAAGAAACCTATGCGTAAGAGTTTAATAGTAGTCGCGGTCGCGGCGGCCGTAGCAATCGGAAGCCTCAATATCGCATCCGCCAAAACGAAATCGCTCTACCACCGTCTCGGTGGGAAGACGGCGATCACTGCAGTCGTCGATGAGTTCGTCAACAACTGCGCGGGAGACACGCGCATCAACAAGTTCTTCGCCGACACAGCCAAGGATCCCAAGCGGCTTGCGAAGTTCAAGAAGAACCTGGTTAACCAGATTTGCCAGGCGAGCGGTGGACCCTGCAAGTATACCGGCAAGGACATGAAGACAGCGCACAAGGGAATGGGAATCACAGACGCAGACTTCAATGCGTTGGTGGAGGACCTTGTGAAAGCGCTGGACAAGTTCAAAGTGGGCGCGACTGAGAAGAACGAGCTTCTCGGAGCGCTCGGCCCAATGAAGGGCGATATCGTCGGACAGTAGACCGGCGGCAGGAATCAACACGAGAGGCACTCTGCAGCGCTCAAATTCTTTGCGCTGCAGAGTGCCTCTTCATTTTCTCTCCGGGTTATCGATTCGGGTGGCGCGGAAATTTGACGTAGGGAAGTCTCACGCCCCGAACAAAGACTCTATCAGCGCGAATATCCACTGGCGCTTCGAACCCCGCGCCTCCCATCGGGAAATCAAGTCGTCTTGATCGACACCGTCACCACTGACGCCAATCGCGCCCGCGAACCGGCCGTTCTTGAATAGCGGAACGATTCCTGGAAAGATCTGAATTCCGTTTGGAATATTCGGAATCCCCGTGCAGTCGCCCGGGCGAAATACTCTCTGGTTCAGAGCCTTGTTGAGCCTTCAACAGCAGGTCAAGCTGAAGCCCGTCGTTGAATGTACTTAGACTGTCGTTCGGTCGGAGAAAAGCCCCGCTCTGATCGAGACAGTATCAACTAAGTGATCCTTCTCCTACTCGGTGCAAGACCAAATTCTCCAAAGAACGGTTCGGTAAGCAGCAACCAAAAGGGGAAACGAAACGCTGACTCTTAGCGTTTCATTTCCCCTTTCTTCGTTAGCTTACTCTTTGGTTCCTCACCGTCAGAAGTAGAACTTCAGGACGAACTGAACGGTGAAGGGCGGGAGTGCAGTATACGTAAATTGCTTTGGTGCATTTGGATCAAGGGGGTTTGGGCCTGAACCCGGGAAAGCGTTGGCGAAAGCAAGTTGATGGGCGGGTATTCCATAGTGAGTTCGATTAAAAAGATTGTAGAACTCGGTCCGGAATTCGATCTTCTTACTCTCACTGATCGTGAAAAACTTATTCAGCGAAAGGTCAACGTTATAAATTCCTGGCGCTCGGAACTCATTTCGTCCCGTTGCAGACAGCGGGAGAGGTTTGGCGCTAGGATCGAAAACCACGCGGTCAGTGAGATTGCCGTTCAGGTTATTATCGCAGCAACTGATGACTGAGTATGGCTGACCGGTCTGGAATGTTCCTATGCTGGCGATCTGCCATCCAGCGAGAAGTCTCTTGTGCTCGAATCCCGGCAGGTTCCAGACTAAGCTATACACGAAGCGATGGCGCACATCGAAATTAGCATCACCACGCTCCCGGCGAAAATCAGATTCATCCTGCGGCAATGCTAACGTGCCGGCAAGATCGAACAAGTCTGATACTTCATCAATCGCGTGCGACCAGGTGTAGGAAGTGGTGAACTCGATTCCGTGTGAGAATCGCTTGTTCGCCTGTATCTGCAAACTATGGTAAGTCGAGTTTGCATCTGACTTTATCGATGTGAAGGGACCCAACTGCGGGATGGGTCGTCCGAAAGTAGCGCCACCATTTGCGCTGGGAGGTTGATAAATCCCGACAAAACACGGAATCGATGCACTTGCTCCTCCCTGACATAGAGAATTACCGTTTGATGCGACCGCTCCCCGTACCTCCGGGATAGAGTTCAGTCCGAGATTGGGCGTATCGAATCGAAGTAAGTGAGTTCCTTTGGTTCCTACATAAGCTACAGACAGCAAGAAGTCCCGCCCGAATTGACGCTCCACCGTCAGCGACCAGTGTTGAGCATATGGCGTTACCAGATTGGGATCAGGCAGAACGAATGCTGGTCCGCCACCCCCTGAGGTTGCCGCATTGAGGCTATTCAAAAAGGCAGCAGGGGTCTGCCCGGCCGGCAGTGCCACCCTATTCAGCGTTCCCGTTTGAACGAGGCCCACACCACTCGGCTTGATGAATCCGAGCACTCTATTCCCATTAACTGTGATTGGGTTCAAGCTGAGAGCTCCGGCCAGATCAACGGGAAGAAACGTGGGAAATACATTGCGCGATTGACTGATGACGGCGCCAGGAATCTGATCATAGTAAATTCCGTAGCCGCCGCGAATGGCCATTTTGCCGCTTCGAGTAGGATCCCATGCGAATGCAAAGTATGGGGCAAAGTTATTGTTGTCTTTCTGGAAAATCTTCGTGCGTCCAGCAAGAAAGTCCTTAAGCGCCGGGATGGCTTGCACATCGGATGAATTGAAAGTCTTTTCTATCTGGCCCCCATCTGTGGGGACCGTGTTGAGTTCATACCTGATTCCGGCCGTGAGCGTGAAGTTCTGAGAAAATCGAATCTTGTCTGAGAAGAAGTATGCGGTCTCCCAGTATCGCAGGTTAGTTCCTGAATCGGGGCCTGTCGATAGAGTCTGAAAGAATCCTGTTGGCGCGCCGACAGCGGCAAAATCGCGCCCGAAATATAAAAGACCCAGCTCCGCATTTCCGTTGCTAACGATCGGACTGCCAAATAGGTCCGCCGCGCCGCGAAATACGGCGAGCGGGCGAGTGTTCCTATCTAGCAGACTGTCCAGGTTAATCCGTCGCGTATCAAGGCCCATCGCGAACCTGTTCTTTCCAGCTTCATAAAAAAACGTGTCGGCATACTGAAACGTTTGGTTCGTTCTGGTTTGCGGAAAGTTGAAGACATCCACACCCACTGGACTGTAATTTGAGATGTTTACCTGTCCAATCGGGCCTAAGACGCTTTCTGTATCCTTGCCGGTTGTAACAAAACAACCAGTGCACTTATTAGGGCCACTGGGAAGACTCTGATTCTCGACGAGGCGGGCGTTCAATAGGAATCTGCGCTCGTTAGGATCAGACAGAGTTGTTCCGGCCGGCAGCAAGAATGGATCGCGCACCTCTTCAAACTCGAGATGCGTGCGACCGTAAGAGAATCGAAAGATGTTTGTGCTTCTTGCAGAGAGCTGACTGTTAAGATTCAACGCGAAGTCTTGCGCTCGCACCAGCGCACGCAGCGAAGAAAAGAGGGCTTCCCCCGTGACGGGAAGAATAGTGTTATCATTGACAAAGTTATATCTTGCGCTCAGTGTGTGGTCTTTGCCGAAGGCCTTTAGGTTATGATCCAGCCTTAAAGAAAAGATATTGCCGTGGCTGTTTGCCGGAAGAACTTCGGTGAACGTGTTAGGTCCATAGGGACCGTTCGGATTGTTGGGAAATGGGAAGAAGCTGAAGAAGGCATTCCCGGTTTCAGAGGCAGGGAAAACCGGGGTTCCGGTCGTTGTTGTCAATCCTGTGGTGCCGCTGTTGAACAGCCCTCGCTCAGCTGGGGTCGGGACTGCGAAATGAGACTCGCGGCTGGCATTCACATCCTGATGCTCGAATGAAGCAAAAAAGTGGGTCTTCTGTTTTACTATGGGCCCCCCCAGCGTGAAGCCATACATCGCTCGAGTGAACGGGTCCTTGCCGCCTGATGGCCCACCTTCAAAATCAAACTTGTCCCTCGCTTTGAGACGACTGTCGGTGAGAAAACCGTAAAGAGTTCCGTGAAAATCATTGCCGCCGTAACGGGAAACGGCGTTCACCTGGGCGCCCATGTTTCGGCCATATTGAGGCTCCGCGAGAAGTGTAGTGACTCGCATGCTCCCGACGCTTTCGAGTGATTGCGGGACGAGCGAAGTAAACCCCTGACGCCGGACCCCGATATCCTGGTCGTTATTGTCCGAACCATCGATTGTGAAATTGTTGGAGCGGCTGCGAATGCCGTTTACTGCGAACTGTCCCGATGTGCCAACGCCAGCCCCGATACCGGGTCCGACGTTTCTGCCGATCGCCAGAGGCGGAAGAGCAACGCCGGGAAGTAAGAATGCCAGGTCATCAAACGTGCGCACGCCGGGCAGAGGCAGGGTCCGTAATTCGCGCTCACCAAAATTACCGCCGCGGCTCGCGGTCGTCGTTTCGACCAGGAGTTCGGGGGTTACTTCAGGGACTTGCGGTGCAGATGCCACTGCTGCGGCTCCGCGTTTCTGCAACGCAATCGGCGGGAATTCTGATTGTCTCGTCTTAGCAAGGTCAACCCGAAACTCTGAAATAGTGGATAGACGTGAATTGGGTATGTTCTCGTAATCAGTGGAAGAGGCGCCAATGGTGTAAAGTCCGGATATCAGACCGGTCGCTGTGTACGTGCCATCCGCCCGGGTGGTGAAGAATCGCTGCGAGCCCGTCTCTTTATTGGTAACCAGCACTCGAGCGCCCGCTATCCCCTGGCTGTTAGCAAGGTCATAAACCTTTCCCTCCACCGCTCCGCTGGTGGTGTCTTGAGCCAGAGAGGGCAACGTGCAACTAATGACGAATGAGAGAACTGAAATAACGCAAAAGAGCTTTGCCTTCGGGTTTGACATGATTCTCCTGTTTTCGTTTTCTAAGATCACCCATCTTCCCGGAGCTACAAGCCGGCGATAGATGCGTCTAGAAACTCTGAATCCATCCGGGAAGCTTAGGGTTGAGCAAGATGCGTGTGCGAAGACTTAGCGCATCAATGAGACTTCATCACCCTACAAAAGAAATGGCAAAACAGTCCATTTCATTTCTGCGCCGTCCTTTAAATCGCAATCGCGAAGGATCAAGATCGTCGCCGGGTGCCACCAATGAGACGTTGGACTTCAAAATGGGCACAGCCGCGACCTTTCCTACAGATAGACCCAACGTTCGAAAAGATTAGCTGTCATCGATTGCATAATCCAAATCAGCGCCAACGGTCGCATAAAAAGCCTCCATTGTCAACGACAAACCCCTAGAGTAAAAGCTGCGAGAGCGAACTGTCGCCTACACGAAAGTAGCTCTAGTTCCTTGGGCGGCATTGCAAGTCCAACACGACGAACTGTTCGCCATCCGCAAAGGCGCGGAATCCAATTCGACCTATAGGAAGGTCCTGCGCGCCAGAGAAGACCCCCAATAATTGCCTTCCATCCGGCAGATCAAGATCAGTCCTTATATCTTTGCCCGTAGCGGTGACGAGCACATGCAGTTGGTCAGGCAGTTCGCCCGAAAAATCTCCGAGACTACGTCGGGGACTTAGCTCGCCATCTTTGCTCGTGTACTCATACAGCTTGGCGCGCTCTTTGGACTTCTCAAGCACGAACAGGTAGTAGCTTCTCGTATCGGTAGCGCGCACAACCCAGGCTGCCTGCTTGCCTTTGATGATGTTAATGTTGAACTCCAATTCGAAGTTGCCGTAATAGCTGCGCTTTTCAAGACCGACCTCTGTGCCTGAGATGACGACGTTCTTGTGTCCATTCCAGCCCAGTGACCAGCTTCGAGGCGCGTCCCAGTACTCCAAACTTTCGAAGCGCTCACTCCAGGGCGAGGCATCGGCGACTATGGCGGTGAGCTTGATATTCAGCGCTTCATTAGCTGTGAAATTCTTCTCGACTCTTGAGTCCTTGAACCCAGACAATTTCGCTTCAATCGTGTGATTGCCCGGAATGATATCTGCGAGGACTAACTCGCCCGTGCTCGTTATCGTGCCCTTTAGACTCTTGTCCAAATAGATACTCGCGTTGGCGGGGCCCTTAATGGTCACTTGCACAACATCAGGCTCAAGCGCCACCGGCAGGGTCTTTACATCTCCAAGGTTGATAAGTACCGTTTGTTTCCAGACTCTGTACTTATCGGCTATGACCTCGACGTCGTAGGTGCCTGGAGGAAGCTCGAATCGAAGATCAGTTGTGGCAACCCTTTCTCCATGAAAACCGCTGGTTTTGGATTTGATAACGACTCGCGCTGTTGGAACGTTGACTCCAATTGCAAGTGTGCCCGTTGTCGGAGTAGGCGCAGCAGTGGTGGCAGGTTTCAGATAGAGGTGATAGTTCATCACACCGCCGCCCTGAAGGTCGACCTTTTCGCTTACCGGAATCGCGCTCGGATGCTCCACCCGCAACTGATGAGTGCCTTCTTCAATGTCCGTCAGTTCAACACGATTGTCCGCCCTCTTGGTGAAGTTTACGCGCCTGCCGTCAAGCAGAATCTGAAGGCCCTTGTCCCCGGGGGCAATGGTATCCAGGTCTACGACTATCGATCCAACTTCCGATGTTAGAACAACGGCCTCCGAGAGCGACCTGCCTTGTTCAATCGTGATCTGTTTCTTCCAGGGTTTAGGCTTATGCTTGTCCGCCATCACCTCAACATCGTACGTGCCTGAAGGTAAGTTTGTGTGAAATTCGTTCTTTTGAATTTCCCCTTCACGTAGAACCTTACCCTCGGATCGAATCACGACGCGGGCTGAAGAGACATTGGCGTTAAGAGAAAAAGCCCCCAATGACGAGCCGGGAGAAGGTGTAGGAACAGGCGGTTTTGCGGGCACAGAGTAAGCTCGCTCCTCGCCGCCTTTGAGGCTTATGGTCGCTTCTCTGAAGGATTCCATAATGTTGGGGTGGTCGACTCTTAAGCGATGATCGCCTTCATCGATGTCGCTGAGCACTAGCGTGTTCGCCACTTTCGTAAAGCTCTTTTGATTGCCATCGAGAAAGACCCGCAGGTTCTTGTCATCAGGACTAATGGTGTCTGCGAGGTAGACAACTATCGAGCCTGTCCGCTGCGCTAATGTAAAGGTCTCAACCGTCTTTCCGCTCACGCTTACTGAGATTTGTTTTTTTTCTGTTTTGTATTTGCTTGCGGAAACCTCGACCTCATAAGTTCCGTGGTCAAGGTCTGCGGTCAATTCTCCGTCAACGCTTGTCCCTTCGCGAATAGTTTTGCCTTGCGATCTTATGATTACCTTCGCATCGACCGTCAGCGGATATGTCCTGATGGAAAAGGGGACTTTGAAAGAAACTTTTGTCTTTGCAATAACCAACCTCTGCGAATTGCCGCTCGTATCAAAAAACGGTACTTGCTGACTATCCTCACGAGCAGTATTGGACTGTACGGTGTTGCCAACATAGTCTATGAGACTGCCTAGCGTTATGTCGCCGGTTTTCTTATCTGCTGCCTCTCCCGATAACCCATTTACAACCGCTTCCATAAAATACCCTCTCTTGGTTGCCATGTGTTCCCAGGCAAACTTACCAGGCGCTGTCGCATACATAGTTACAGCTACCTTCACATCCTTGTTGAGTTGGTTAAACTTGAATCCCTCCGTCATGGGCGTGGCATCATTGCCCTTCGCACCCTGGCGAGGGACGTTTCGGCAGGCATCTAGTAATACTATGACCTGTTTTATATGAGAGTCATTAATATAGTCCTGGATTCTCTTAACTGCCACGGCACTATCTACCAGATAGAACAACCTGGGGATCATGTCTGCATCAGATGGAAGCAAGAAAGCTTGGCCGTCAGGAGTACTGATTCCATGTCCCGAAAACGCAAATAGAAACAGACCATCCTCGCCCACCTTATCGGTAATTCTTGATAGCTGCGTTAGAATGTTCCCTCGCGTTGGCTTTAGTGAATCATCTTGTGTACCCGTCGTCATTAGAACAATCTGATTTTCCGGAAACCCCGCATAATCTTTAAGCGCTCCCTTTAGAGCCAGGGCGTCGTTCTCAGCCCCGATCAGTGGAGAGATCGATTTAGATTTCTCATATTTGTTTATGCCAATTATTAGCGCCCATCGCTTCCCCTTTTCCGGAAGATTTTTAACTTCACCGTCCGGAAGAGCATCTAGTCCCTTTTGGGTGCTTCGATTGTTTTGTGCATCAACTGCGGCCACTCCGACAATAAACATAAGGGCGATGACTCGCACCAGAATGCCCATATAGACCTTAGAACCAGGATTGAAGTTCATTTACTAACCTCCAATTCTCCCTTTGAGTAAGTACGATATTAGTCTAACCCGTAGATGTGGGGACGCTAGCAGGGATCAGCGATGATCAAACGAGATACTAAAAGCTCCCACTTGTCCTGCTCCGAACCGGTAACTGCCCTTCTCGTCACGCACAGGTCGTATCTCGACGCTCGAGGTACCCTCCTCCTGAAGACACTCTAGACCGCGCGAAGAGGAGGTGGCTGCCGCGACCGACGAAATGGAATCCACTACACTCCACCTCGGGGGATTAGCTGCTATCAGACCAAGTTTGTTAGAGACCTTGTATGTCTTGTTTCCACTCTTAAATTTCTTTACCGGTTGTGTAACCGCAGCGTAAAGCGGCTCTGTCGATGAACTCTTTGGCGCATCGAGCATTCTGTCGGACCTCGCAATAGCATCATCCAGTTTTGAAAGGCGGTCACGAGATACCACAACGATAAGTTCTTCTCGGCCAACGTTGCTATTGAACACGAGGGGTAGGTTTCTCGCTTCTCCGGGCATGATGGCTCGGATATCTCCCACCTCTCTGGGAAAGATCACTCTTGTCCCTTCCGGGCCGCGGTTTACAAAGTACACATAGCTCTCGAACGTAGGAGTGAAGGAAACCAGGATAAGCTCGCCTGATTTGAAAACGTGATCTTCTGCTGGGTTAATCGCTGGCCCGACACTGGTAAATCTACCATCATCGTCTCTGGTGGCCTTATGTATGATTACACTAAGAGTGTCCGAGGTGCTTTCCGCAGTATGATGGGGTTTGCTTCCTTCTTGAGCGACGAATGGCCGCAAATGAAATGAGTTTCCACTTGTCATACTCTCGCTCTGTGCAAGTATTGGGGCCGAAATCAGATAAGCAAGCACGAGCAGATGCAAATGGAGTTTGACTATCCCTATCATGCTCCTCCTCCCTTGGGTCCAACAACCTGGCCACCGTGTAGGTCCTTCTTCCGGCCGCAATCTTACCGCAACCAAGTAACCGTCGCAACGAGAAAACAGGGGCGCCGATGCCGTCTGGAATATGCCGCTTCTGTTTCTCAGCGCTTCCACAAACTCATAGCCAAAACATCGCTCTTGATCTTGATGTTCATCTGCCTCTTCTCGGTATCTAGCTCTATCTCTGGCTTGGTTTCCGAATGCTTTGTCAGGAACTCGCGCGCCTTATCTTTCTGATGAGGATCCTTGATAACAATGAATGGACCTTCACTCTCACCAGACTGGATAGCCTCTTCCAACTCGCCAAGGGGCTGTGCTGACCACACTACCCAGAATTTC
The DNA here is from genome assembly GCA_017883315.1 of Blastocatellia bacterium. GTDB lineage: Bacteria > Acidobacteriota > Blastocatellia > UBA7656 > UBA7656 > Onstottus_A. The sequence goes on from JADGNW010000205.1 coordinate 11,256, forward strand.
TCATAACCAGTTTGCTCGCTTTTAAGCCAACCTCTGGGCGGCACAGAAAGCTCTTGATTTGCGGGCAGGGAAGTTGAGCCGCCATTAGACTCGCGCGTAGGGAAGAGGATTGTTAAGTCGGCGCCCGCCCCATCGTTGAGAATGTAAAGATGGCCCGGCTGGATCGTGTTAATCGTCATGCGGAGCCCGTCATTCTTTTCAAACTTAAAGTTGATTTCGCCCTTAGCATCAATTTTGTCGAAGAGTGGGACTACGGGTCCGGATGGCTTTTGGGCTTCTAGTGAAAGGCTTACTGCCAGTTCCCGGCCTGCGGGCTGCGCAACACCCTTGGGTGTTTCCCCGCTGACCGCTTGGTCTTTCACTGATTCTACGGATTTTGCCGCGGTATCATTTTTCCCTGATGATTCTTTCTTTTCTCCTGCGATTTTCCATACGAGGACGGCAGCAATTACTATCACAGCCAGAATAACTGCCATCGTAATCGCGCGCTTTTTGAGTCGTGGCGAGTCCTTTTTAAGTTTGCTTGGTCGTTTAGGATTTCCAATCTCATCGTTGTAGAGATTGTAGAGATGCACTAGCTCGCCATGCTTGACTTCACGCTCACCCAGGTCATGGACTAGCTCGCTATATCCACCGAGTTGCTTGAGCACATCGGCAATAGCCTTAGAAGCAAGTATGTGGCCGGCATCCCCGGAATCCATCACTCTTTGCGCCGTGTTTATGCCGCCGCCGACTATGTTGAAGTTGGTATTGATGTCTTTGACGTGATATACCGGCCCGGTGTGAATTCCCATCCGCACGCCTATCTGTGGTTGGCCTTTGAGAGCGTGTGATATCTCTTCTGCACACTTGACCGGGGTCATAGGATCGCCGAAGAATACTAGGGCCATTCCGTCGCCTGTCGGAAGGCTTACAACCTTTTTGTCTATTTGAGCGCGGTGGAACTGAGGCGCTGTGCGGATGAACTCTTGAAGTTGTCTTGTAACTTCTGCCTGCTGCCCCATCAACATCTTGGAATACTCGACGATATCCAAGAAGAGAACATGGGCCATTTCGAGAACCGGACCTTGGCTTGTCCCTGCTTGCACGATCTCGGTCTCCTCTTCCGCAGCGGTCAAGGCTTGCGCGAGATCGTTTCCGAAGTCACGTGCCGTCGGGTAGCGGTCGTTCGGATCAAAAGCGAGCGCCCTCAAGATCACTTGTTGAGCGGCGTCAGGCAGATCCGGCCGCAATTCTTTAGGCTTAAACTTGACCCCTGCCCGCTGCTGGCGCATCAACTCCTGAGCGGCGATATGCGACGGACCGGTGCCCGGACTGAACGGCCGTCGGCCGGTGACCATTATGTATGCAAGCACTCCCATTGAGTAGATATCACTAGATGCTGATGGTTTGCCCTCAATCTGCTCTGGAGCTGTGCAGTAAAGTGTGCCGGCCACCCTTGTAGGCTCATTGCCTCTGGCCACCTGGGAATCTCTCACCTTTGCGATGCCGAAATCTATGATCTTAGTAAGCTCATCGTCTTCGCCCGCTTTCTGTACAATCACGTTTTCGGGTTTTAGATCACAGTGGATAATCCCTTCGTTGTGAGCAACGGTCAGGGCTTTACCCATCTGTTGCGTAATCCGCGCCACCTGCTCGAGTTCCATCCCTTCAGGCTTGATCAACGAGGCTAGAGGTTGCCCTTCGACATATTGCATTACGATGAATTGTTTGCCCTCGGGCGTTCTTCCAGCGTCGAGTACTCCAACGACGCCTGGATGGTCTATGCGGGCCAGCGCCTCTTTCTCCTGCTGAAACTTCTTCTTGAACCAGGAATCCTGAACGAACTCTTCAAGAAGGATCTTTATCACAACGCGTTTTGAGAGCAGCTCTTCGTCCCGCGCTAGATAGACCACGCCGAAGCCACCTTGACCAAGCTTCCTTTCGATCAGATAGCGATCCTTGAGCTTTGTTCCGGGACCAAGACTTGTCTGGAGTGGCAGAGTCTCTGATTCAAGAGAGGAACCTCCATAGTCTTGAGTACGGTTGTTAGTGTCCTTGGGGCTATCCATAATGAAAGAAACGGATTCTAGGTTATTAACAAAGACTTAAGTCTCTAATGAGGCGGAGGCCGGTGCCGTCGGATCAATATCAGCTTTTTGGGGGCGTCAAACGGTCGCTGGATTTGCTCGCAAAAGCTACTATCGATTTGGATGACGCGGAAACTTGACGTAGGGCAGTCTCACGCCGCGAACAAAGACTCGATCACATCGGATATCAACAGGCGCTTCGAACCCCGCGCTCCCCATCGACGAAATAATATCGTCTTGATCAACCCCGTCACCACTGACGCCAATCGCGCCCGCGAACCCTCCGTTCTTGAATAGCGGAACGCTTCCTGGAAAGATCTGGATTCCGTTTGGAATATTCGGAATCCCCGTGCAGTCGCCCGGGCTAAATACCCCTAGGTTCAGAGCCTTGTTGAGCGCGTTCAACAACAGGTCAAGCTGAAGTCCGTCGTTGAATGGACTGAAGCTGTCAATCGGCACCGAGAACGGTCCGTGATCACTTCCATCGATCCCATCCGGAAAGAACGGTCTGCTCAGAAAGCCTCCCGCTCGATCGGTGAACGCGACTGAACCGTCCAGCTTGAGCCCGTCCTTAGAGGCGGCGTCCACATAGCTGCCGAAGCCCGCGGCGCGCAATCGCGTGCCCGCGACGGCGCTGCTGTAGAAAGCAGCAGTCCGGGCCTTCTGCACGCACACATCGAAGCCGAAGACCGGAGCGTCTATCGTGCTGAACACACCTAACACCGAGCCATCGACGTCTACCACGGCTATGTTCACTTCTGCCGCGCTGTTCTCGGGCTGGCGTATCGCGGCACGGGTAATGAAGGCCTGACGCGCGGCTTGAGCGATGATCTGCTGCACGTCGCTCTTGGTTAACACCGAGCCGGACTTGAAAGGATAGAACCGGCCATCGACCCGGCCCGCCGGCGCAGATGAGTCAATCGTCACGACGCTGAAATTGGACGGCTGCGCAGCCCTGATTCCCGGAGCCAATCCCGGGATCACAACTACCTGGCCGTGCAGTTGATCGAATGGCTGAGTCGAAATTGCGGAGGGCATCGGCGTGTTGACGAACGGAAACCTGATGCCGTTAACGATGATCTTGTCGCCTTGAATCTCAGACGGTGTTTCAAAGCCACGCGTCGCCGCTCGCGCAACTAACTCTTCAACTGGTTGATCGTTGTCGGACGGATCGCGATCGAGAGTGTAGACGCCATCACCTTCAACTCCGATGCCCCCGACTTCAACTCCATTCTTGTAAAGCGCGATTCCTCCAGGGTCAGCGGCGAGACCCAGCGGTGACCGCGCGTTGATGTCGCTGCATACAAGAAGCTGAGAGAACTGCACTCCGAACAGCGGGCCACTCGACTGAAAGTCTACTCCCGGCGGAAAGTGCTCCTGAACAATGAAGCTCGCAGTGCGCGATGTGAAGCTGTGTCCCTGGCTGCTTAGAAAAGATCCGGTAACCGCTTTTGAAATCGCCGCGAACACCGCAGGAACCGCGCGCCCTTCGAGTCCGCCCCTGGCGCCTCTGCCCGGCACGGTCACGACCGTATCGCTACGCGCGCCGTTCATCGCGAATATTCCGAGGACGTTGCCCTCCTTATCGACTACCGCGATTGTAGCTTTTAATCCGCTCGCTTCGGCTTGCGCGACGGCTTGCGCGATTATCTTCTTGACGTCATCTTCGGTTAGCTTGCCGTCATCGGAAGCGCTCAACAGCAAGTGAACTGTGAGCGATGATGTGCCATCGGGGTTGGTTACGGTTACGTCGACGCCGTCGCTGACCTGAGCCTCTGAGATGTTGTTTACAAAAAGCTTTGCGCTGCTCTTGACCTTCACGCTGCTTACGCTGATTGGCCCAGCGGGCGCTTTGAGGGTGACAGTTGCTCCGCGCTGAAAGCTCTCACCCTTGATTGTCAAACGCGCCGAGGCTGCGTCGTAAGAACAAGCTTGTGGATCGATCACTGGCGCCGGTCCGGATCGGCCGAACCAGGCGAGCGAATGACCGCCCAGGCATAGGAAGGCGATAGCCGTAGCCAGGCTGGCGCTGGTGAGCAAGCGGCTTGCGGGTGCAATCACGGTCTTTCTGGTCATTTCAATAATCGGTTCGGAAGGTCCTTATGATTCGATCGTTCAGTGCGAATTTTCGGCGCCAAGTTTAGCCGATGCGTGCATTGGTTGCAAGCACAAGTCGCCTTGAGCTTAGGCGAACCCGGCCACGCAGAAAGGCCGCTGGCTCAGGGACGTTTAAAGAGCGGGCGCCGGTTCTTTGGCCCGAACTGTGGTGCTTCCTCGATCTTCTGCTCGAGTCGTACCTCGATGAAGGTTCTTCCTGCCGCAACGACCGATTGCTGAGTGCCCAGCATTCCGCCTCGGGGACCGAACACTGTTACGCGGACTTGATGACCGAGTGTGAAGCCGCAATCTTGCCATCGACCCTTGGGGCCCGTACGCCCGCTGTGCAGAGGCGCAGCCGTATTACCGGGCTCATTCGCGCTGACTCTAATGCTCGGGACAGGCAAGCCGACGGAGTCCGTCACGGTGACGACTACACATCCTTCGCGACCCTGCGCCGCGGGCTCAGGGAGTTTGTCGGCGTCGGCTGGAGCAGGCAATACGATTGGCGGCGTAGCCGGCTCGGTCGGTTGCGGTGACGCGGTCTGATTCGCGGCTTTCTCGCGAGACTTTGTTTCTGCAGCCTTCTTCTCGGCTTCTATTGCGGCCAACTCTTGTGCTGCTTGCTTGCGGTCATCAGCAGCTTTCTTCTTGTCCTCGCTCACTTGTTGATCGTCGGTTGTTTTAGGCGGCTCTTTAGAAGAAGCCTGTTCGGCGGACGACGCCGGTTGAGCGCGATTGCGATTCGGTCCTCGCAGAACAAAGTAAGCTCCAGCGGCAAGCGCCAGCAAGAGAATCGCCACTGTAGCGGCGGCTACTTGCCGGCCCCTTTTGGTTGAGGTTGTCGCGGCCCCGGGTGAGGTCGCGTTCGTGGACGCGAGCGGAAGAGTCAGCGTCTTGAGCGCGCCAGTGGCTTCAGCCGCAACCGACACGATACTTGTTCCAGTCGCACCCGACGGCGCTACAGCTCGAAGCTCATGCGAGCCAGGACTGAGCCTTATAGTTGCGCGTCCATCTTCACCCGCCTGTCCGACCATATCCGATCCGACGAACAACGTGCTGCCTGCGGGAAGACTCTCGACCACGAGCAAGGCTGTTCGAGCTTCGTCAGCACCCTGTAGCTTCAGCGTTTCGAACCCGCCTGCCGCAGTGGTTTCGGCTGGCGGCATTGCAACGGTAGCCCGGGCCGGAAGAGCGACTTGCAAGTCCGTTTGCCGCCCTTCTTCAAGCGCCACGTTGATCCGATATTCGTTGTATCCTTCCTTCAACACCCGCACGCTGTGCAATCCAGCCGTGAGTCCGTCAACGAGTATCCTTCCTCTCGCGTCCGATGTGCCCTGCAGCACGTCGTCGACATATACCTCAGCAGCGCCGGGCGCAGTGCTCAACAGTAGCCGCGCGCTGGTGACGAGGATCGTCGCGGCGTCCCTGCTTATCCCGCTAAGACTCTTCAGGTCCGCCAGCATCTCGTCCGCCGTCTGGTAGCGATCCTCGAGGCGCTTGGCCGTTGCACGCACGGCAACACGCTCGATCTCGGCGGGAACGCCGAGTGAAGCAAGCGCCGGCAGCGGCTCGGTATGATGAAGATCACGCATCTCGGCCCAATATAGAGCCGGATCGGTGGCCTTGGATTCGAAGGGCGCTTTTCCTGCGAGCATTTCGAACAGAACTATTCCGGCGGAGTAGAGATCCATCCGCGGATCATCGCCGCCGGCGCCGCTGATGCGTTCGGGCGACATATAGGTCGGCGTGCCGAAGCCCTCGCCGGCTAACGTCAGGCTCTCGCCCCCAACCATCCGCGCGATTCCAAAATCGAGCACCTTGATTTTCAGCGAGCCGCCGTCGCCGACGAGAATTACGTTGTCGGGTTTCAGGTCGCGATGAATGATCCCATTGCGATGCGCATAGCTCACAGCGTCGACTACTTGTGTGAGGACGCTTACCGCGCGGTCGGGACGCATTGGTCCGCCGTCGTGTATCTCGTCGCTGAGCAGCTTGCCCGAGATAAACTCCATGACGAGGTAATAAGAGCCGTTGTCTTCCCCGAACGTGTACAGGCGCGGGAGATTCGGATGATCGAGCCGGGCCATCGCGACTGCTTCCTGAAAAAAGCGCTGCTTGATCTGCTGATTGCGGGTGTGTTTCTTGTGAAGCTCTTTGACTGCGACGATGCGCCCCGGAGTATTGGTGTCTTCCGCCTTGAAGACCGAGCCGAACCCGCCGCTGCCGACGTAATCGGTGATTTGATATGTGCCAATGCGTCTGCTGCTCATAATAATTCCGAGCTAAGTGCGTACGGCTGAAAAAAAGATCTTCCGATCGAGGAGAGGGCGTTCACTGCCGTGCTTCGAGGCGTATTCTCACATAAG
>JADGNW010000206.1 GCA_017883315.1 Blastocatellia bacterium
AGATGTGGGTAGCCAGATCGCGATCACCGAGGTTGAACCACAAGGCCTCGCCGTAACGTGCGAGCCATCGAAGGCATTCGAACGTGTCGCCCTTCAATCCCCAGCCCGTCTCTTCGTTGATCACGCCGCCGAGCGTGTAAGTGACCGTGTCGATGTCCGGGCAGACGCGAAGCCCGAACAGTTCGATGTCGTCGCCGGTGTTGGCAATGATGGTGATGTCTTCAGGCGGCATCACGCTCGCAAGCCCGAGCAGAAGTTTTGAGGCGCCGATGCCGCCGGCAAGTGCGGTGATTTTCATATTAGCGGTTCAGCGTTCGTGGTTCAGAGTTCGTGGTTCAGAGTTCCGGGTTATCCAGAAACCGTTCAACCGCGAACTATGAACCCTGACCTCGGAACTCTGAACCGATATGCGCCCTACAAACCGATGACTCGGTAGCGCGCTGACTTGATCTTATTTCTTCGATTGATGCCTATCGCTAGCACGGTCATTCGTTCGAGCGTGCGGGCGCTGTAGAGCATTCCCGCATCGACGGCTCGCAAGCCTTTGATGAAACCAATCGCTTCGATCACCCGCGCCTTCGCTTCCTTTGAATCGCTAGCGACAAACGAATCGCAGTCTAGAGGTTCGCCGATCTCGGCCAAGAGATGAGCCGGCTCAGTCTTGAACGCGGCAACGAGCGGAATGCCTTCAGGAAGGCGCGCTTTGAGATGCTCGCTCGCCGAACCTTCCGGCAATTCAACATAGCGAACTCCCCCTTTCTCAAACGACACCGGCACGGTTATATCGATCAGGATCGAGCCTTCCTGGAAGTGCTCGCGATGGGCTTCAAGCGTCGAAGCCGCATGAGCGAAGGGCACGGTCAGCAGCACGAATTGCGAGCCTGCTATCACATCGCGATTCTCGCCATTGCCGATGCGTTGAAATGAAGAACCCGCGCGCGAACCGAGGAGTTCGTTCAACTCATCTGCGGTCGACTTTGCCCGTTCGACCGTGCGCGAGCCTATCGACACCCGCGCTCCGGCGAGCGCCCAGCGCAGCGCCAGGCCGCGACCTTCTTCGCCGGTGCCGCCTATGAGACCCACCTTCAATTCGTTGACATTCATTGTTGTTCGAGCTTGGAGCGAACGGGTCAAGGTTGCCACTTGAGAGTATGAGTGTCAACGCAGCATTCCTCAAACTCTGATGCTCGAAGGGGACCCGTAAGGTGTACATCCAGGGGGACACATCGGCGAACAGCGGGATGGGTTCAGGTACGGCTTACATCCAGAAGTCAGGGGGAGGGTTCGTAGTGCAGATCACGGACAGAAACATGAGTAATAATGCTTGTACGTGTTCGCCAGCAGTGCCGCCTCCTGCGCCGGGTAAGTAGGGATGTCTGTACCGTAGACTACTCTACGCTCGGTGCGAGCGCCCTTATTCTTTGCGACTGATTGAATCTCGTGTCAGCGAGACACTGGGGTGTCCGCTAAATATCTTGACTCTGAGAAATACCCGCAGGCATAATCAACCCGAGCTTCCATTACAACCCGTGAAGTAGCTTTCAGGCTCTGTTTTCAAAAGACGTGAGCACAATCGAAACTTTGAAGTTTGGGTGAGCCCCATAAACTGGAACAACCTATGAAGTATCTTTTTTCGGCGCTCTCGACTATAGCCATCCTCACTGTTGTGGTGCTGGCTTCCAATCCACCTAACAATGCGGCTTCCAATTCGGCTTCCAATCCGACATCAAACGCGAACCTAATGCCGCTCGATCAAGTGCGGCCCGGAATGAAGGGCTATGGCATGACCGTCTTTCAGGGCTCGAAGCCCGAGCGCTTCGAGGTCGAGGTGCTCGGCACGCTTGACGGCATGCCCAATCCAAAACAGAGCATCGTCATCGCGCGGTTGGGTGGGCCGCTGGTCGATCGAACGGGCGTGTTCGCCGGAATGAGCGGGAGCCCGGTGTATATCGACGGCAAGCTGGTCGGCGCGGTCGCTTATGCGTTTCCGTTTGCCAAAGAAGCAATCGCCGGAATCACTCCGATCAAGTACATGATCGATGTCTTCGAGCAGGGTCAAAAAGAAGAGCAGCCTCGATCCAGCCAAACCGTCAGCTTCAAGACGCTGATCGGTCAGGGCGCGGCTTCTTCATTTGATACGCTTCCCGCTTTGCCGTCCGCACAAGTGGGTGCGCGAGCCGCGACCAATGTTGCGTTGACGCCTTACGTCGGTCAAACCATCATTCCCATCGCTACGCCGGTAACTTTTTCGGGAGTTTCCCAAAACGTGCTCGATACCTTCGCGGGTGACCTGCGAAAGATCGGCATTCAGCCGATCGCCGGAGTCGGTGGAGGGTCGAGTCTCGGACCGATGGTGCCTTTCAACGAAGACACGCTCGCGGGCGGCTCATCGGTGAGTGTGCAGCTTGTGCGCGGAGACTTCACGATCGACGCGGCGGGCACAGTCACCTATCGAGACGGCGAGCGAATATATGCGTTCGGCCATCCTTTTCTGAGCTCGGGCGCAACGAGCTGGCCGATGGCCGAGTCCTCGATTGTAACCGTCGTTCCGAACCTCAATAACTCATTCAAGCTGTCGGCGGCCGGCAATCTGGTTGGGTCCATAAATCAAGATCGCTCGACGGGAGTCTACGGTCAGTTGGGCGACAAGCCGCGAATGGTTCCCGTGCGGCTGACTGTCCATACGAGCAGAAACAAAACGGAAACGTACAACTTCGAGATTGTTTCCGATCCGTTTTTGACGCCGCTGCTGACTAAGATCACGATGTTCTCGGCGATCACTGCGACCGAACGGCAGATAGGCAATCAGACGCTCCAGCTCAGCGGCCGCATCTCGGTAAACGGTCAGCCCGACGTGCTTCTCGACAACAGCTTCACGTCGCCAAACGGCGCGGCGCTGTTTGCGGTGAACGCGATTTCACAGCCGCTGGCGGTGTTGCTGGGCAGCGGATTCAACGCTCTCGACCTTCGAGGCATCGATGTGGATGTGACCTCGACCGATAGTCGATCGAGCGGCACGCTCAACCGCTTATGGATAGACAAGACTGAAGTGCATCGCGGTGAGAGCATCGAGATGCAAGCGTTCGCTCGAAACGATGACGGCGCCCAGTTCGTTGAGCGCATACCCCTGGTGATTCCGGCCGACGCGCCAGTAGGACCGCTGGTGATCACGGTCGGCGACGGCACCTCGCTGAATATGGCGGATCGCGTGCAGCCGTCGGCGGATTTCTCGCCGCGAGACCTGGGGCAGCTTGTTCGCGCGATCAATAAGCTAAAACGGAACAACCGGCTTTACGTCAGAGTGAGCCGCGCAGGCTCGGGAGCGATAGTCAACAACGAAGAAATGCCGGTGCTGCCTCCGTCCATGCTGGCGACACTCGGATCGAGCCGCACATCGGGAGGCTACACGCCGCTGTCGGTGGCGACGCTTGAAGAACACGAGCTGCCGCCTTCGCAGTTCATCATCAGCGGCCAGCAAATGATCACGATTAACGTGGTGAAATAGAAGGCAGGAGTTTCACTCGCCTGAGCACATCAAGCTGCATCTTGAAGAAAGCCCGCGAAGTTTGCGGGCTTTCTTTTTGCAGTGACGATGCCTGATAACCCCGGATTTGAAAAATCAGATTCGAAAACTCATGATAGACAATAGCCAGTAGATCAGTGTTGAAGATGAAAGGATCGATGAGATGTACAAACTAACTGTCCCGTTTAAGACGGCTCTGATGTCAATGATTGTCGCTCTCCTGTGTAGCTCAGCACTCGCCGTCGGCCCGGTGTTTTGGGAGATCACAAAACAGGATGATGTGATCAAGGGAGACGCGCGAGGCGTGTCGATCGCCGAGAACGGCACGATCATGCTCGCTCCCGCATTTAGTCTGGTGTACGACACCAAGGAGGCCTACATCTGGTCGAGCGCGACCGATGCTGCCGGCAACATCTTCCTGGGAACCGGGCACGAAGGCCGCATATTCAAGGTGACGCCTGGCGGTGAAGGCCGCTTGTTTTACGACGCGGCGGAGTTGGACGTCACTGCGATGACGACTGATCCTCAAGGCAACTTGTACGCGGGTACCTCGCCGAACGGAAAGATCTACAAGATCAATCCCGACGGAAAGGAGTCCGTCTTCTACGATCCGCCTGACAAGTACATCTGGTCTCTTGCATTCGATTCTGCGAGTTCAACGTTGTATGCCGGCACCGGCGACAAAGGTGTGATCTACAAGATCGACGCAGCAGGCAAAGCCTCAGTGCTGGTAGACACGAACGAGACAAACATCGTCTCGCTCGCACTCGACAAGAGCGGCAATCTTTTGGCGGGCACCGATCCATCAGGCCTGGTGTTGCGAGTCTCGCCCGCCGGGAAGCTGTTTGCGTTGTTCGACTCGCCAACGCAAGAGATCCACAGGTTGTCGGTGGCGGCCGACGGCTCTATTTATGCTTTGGGTGTCAGCCCGCAAGGCGGCGCCGCCGCCGGGCGATTCCCTTCTATCGGGACTTCTTCGGTGACATCTTTATCTACCGAAGGCGTAGTAACAATCTCGACCGGCGACGACCAGGAAGATAGAGCGACACAACCGATAGAGCTTTCGTCGGCGCCAAGCCAGGGACAGAGCCGCAGCAAGACCGAAGGAGCGAGGAGCGTGCTCTTCCGCATCCTGCCCGACGGAGGCAGCGATGTTCTTTGGCGCTCGAATGACACTGTTGGCTTCGGACTCAAGCCGCTGGCCGACGGACGAGTGCTCATCGGGACAGGGAGCAAGGGTCGTATATATCAAGTTGGATCCGACCGCTCGCGCACACTGCTGATTCAATCGCCCGAAGATCAAACGTCGACGATCATCGCGGTCGGCGACAATCTCTACGCTACGTCGAGCAATTTGGGACGGCTCTATCGCATTGGGCGCGACTCGGTAACCGAAGGCACATATGTGTCGCCGGTGCGCGACACGAAGTTTGCCGGCCAATGGGGAGTGATAACCTGGCGCGGCGCGGGCAACATCGAGCTCAAAACTCGCAGCGGCAACACCGAGAGTCCGGATCCTACGTGGAGCGATTGGTCAGCGGCTTATCGAAACGCGTCCGGCGATCAGATCACAAGTCCCCGCGCCCGTTTCATTCAGTGGCGCGCTGTCTTGCAAGGCGCGCAGTCTGGTCCTGCGGCCGCAGAGCGGGTAAGTAAGACAGCCCTCTCGAGCTCCGCGCAGCTTCAATCGGTTGTTGTCGCATACCTACCGCGAAACCAGGCGCCCGATATTTCGTCGGTCAGCGTGATGGCTCCCGGCGTGGCGCTTCAAGAGATGCCAATGGCCATCGATCCGTCAATTGTGTCCTCGGGACTTGACCCGCAATTGTTCGGGATCGCGATCAACGTGCCGCCGCGCCGCTTCTTCCAGAAAGGGGCGCGCACGTTGAACTGGCAAGCCTCCGATCCAAATGACGACACGCTCACCTACAAGGTTTTCTATCGCACGCTTGGCGAGAGCCAATGGCATTTGCTCGCGGACGCGTTGTCGCAGACCTACTACACGATAGATGGAAATCGTCTTCCCGACGGCACGTACTTGTTCAAGGTCGCAGCGAGCGACGAGCCGAGCAACACGAGGGAGACGGCGCTTGCGGACGAGCAAGTCACGGACGCCGTTGAAATCGACAACACGCCGCCTGCAATCAAAGTTACGGGCCCCACGATCGTCGCCCAGACTGCAGAAATTCTCTTCGACGCGACTGATGCAACCAGCCGAATAGTGAGAGGCGAGTACAGCGTCGATGGCGGCGCCTGGCAGTTAATTTTCCCAGTCGATGGCATCGCGGACTCGGCGCACGAGAGTTTCAAGGTCAAAGTGAAGTTCGATAAGCCGGGCGAGCATTTGATCGCATTTCGCTGCGCGGACTCGAGCTCAAACGTTGGCTCGGCGAAGGTCACTGCCACTGTTCGGTAGAAGCGTCAGCGCGGTTCAGTCGTTGGTCTGGGGCGTCAGTGAAGCGGCGGGATTCTATGCCGTTGGTAGGACACTTTACATGCAAATAAACCAATCCGCCTTACATTGCGGGCGGTGACGCATCGTTGCCTCGCCGAGCTGACGCGATGTTGCGGATTGCAATCTTGCGCGCTTGACGTTCGCCCGGCCTCACCGCCGCCCACATAGTCACTGACGTCGCTTTGGGAATTACGATATCTCTTGGGCAAGCGCGCGGAAGAATTCCGCCGGAGTTGCAATCCGCAATCCTGTTCGCTTCGCCACTGCAATCGTGAAGTGCTGGGTATTGTGAGTGAGAAGCCAGTCCGGTTGAGCCTGAATCGCAGAGAGCAGCACTGGTACATCAGCGTCGTGCCGAATCAAATGACGCGAGCGCGCAACGTCGCGCGCCAATGGCAGGGGAATGATCTCAGGTCGCGCCAGTTTGAGCAGCTTGCTGTAATCATCGATCACTTGATCGGCATCGGCAGGCGAAAGCTCAGCGCCTCGGCTGAGTAGATTCTCCTCAACTTCTTCGCGCACATATTCGGCCAGCACCATCCGGCAAATGCGCGCCGCCCAAAGAGACAGCACCGCCTTATCCAGTCCCCATTCCGACAGGATGCCTCCAGTCACAACGTTTGAATCCAGAAAGAGGCGAAGCGGTCTTTGCCTGCTCATCGCGCCTTCGTCTTCTTGACCTTACCTCGTTGCTTTTTTGCAGGCTTGGCGAGTTCCGGATAACGGCGTTCAAACACACGTTGTCGAGCTTCCGGCAATGTCGATAGGAGATCCGCTTCGGTGATTCCGAGGTTGGCAAAGACGCTTGCGATACGGTCACAAAGCTGGCGGAAATAGGCGTGTTCAGGAATAAGAAGCAACGCGCCGCCGAGACGCAATACAGCTACCTGCGCGCCCTTTTCCAATTGCAGCGCTTCGCGGTACTCGCTTGGCACAGTCAATTGGCCTTTTTCGCCTACCTGGGTTGTCGTCAAGAACTCTACTGGCAGCGATTCAGAAGACATAATCTATTCTCAATTCCCGCTTTGGACGTACTGCACATCCGTCGTTGCTCATGATTTGGTAAACAGAGTCTTACCACATCGATGCGAATGGCTGCAATGACACTAACTGATCACGCGATACAGTCGCCTTCTGACTCACGACTTCTGACCTCTGACCTTCTGACCTCTGGCTAGGTCCGGCCAATGTACTCCATAGCCAGCCCGCCCATCTGAAGATTAGCATGTTCCTCTGGCGTGCCGTTGGCTAGACGCGGATACCACCCGATTGGAACGGAGACGCACCGGCCGTCCTCGAGATCGACTGAAAGCGTGTCGTCAGTAACCTCTACGTTCAAGACTCTAGCTAATGTAACCACTGCAGAATTCGTCCCATTCATTTCTCAATAACGGCCGAGGACTACACGAATTCGAAGGTCTGTGGAAGAATCACGCTGACAAGCTCGTTGCAGTTTTCTGATTTCAGACTTGAAGTGAGGGAAAGGCGTTGCTCGCGGTACCTCATGCTGCTGCTTTCAGAAACCACGGAAACCAGAGTTTGTACGCTCGAGGGTCGCGTTGACGGAGAGACCACGGGTCATCATAAGTTTCAAATCGTTTCAGCTAACGATCCCGCCGCTCAACGGTTCGCTTCAATTGATCCGCAAGATCATGCACTTGAGATAGTGAGTCTCCGGCATCGATATCAGCACTGGATGGTCGCGTGACTGCGTGCGCTTTTCGATGAGCTGCACGCTGCGACCAGCATCCGAGGCGGCTTCAGCCAGCACGTTCAGAAAGGCTTCTTCGCTCATGTGATACGAGCACGTGGAAGTGATGAGTGTGCCGCCTCGGGCAAGCATCTTCATCGCGCGCAGATTGATTTCCTTATAGCCGCGCGCCGCTGCCTCAATCGAAGCGCGGTTCTTAGCGAA
>JADGNW010000207.1 GCA_017883315.1 Blastocatellia bacterium
AACACCGGGAGAAAAATCCTGTCTCCAACTCTGGTCGCGTGTTCCGCTTGCTCGGCCTTTGTTGATTCGTTGTAATGTCCGCGGCTCACCCCGCCGGTTCCGTCGATTGCAACCATCACAAGAACCAGCAAGCCGGTGAACCAGTGGGGCAACGCGCCGCCAAACACGAAAATCGCCCCGAGTATCGCCCAGAACAACGCGCTGCCGAACCTGCGCTTGTTAGCGTGGTCGGGCAACGTCATCGCGGCGAATACCCAAAGCACCAGCCCGGTCAAAACGTAAACAGAGTTCAGGCTGAACAGCGGGCCGACTATCGAAGAAATAGATAAGCCCTGCATCATCGAGCCGCCGTCTCCTTCTTTTGGTATCGCCGGTCAAGCAACCAGAACTGGATCATTCCCAGGATCACCGAGATCGTTGCAATCGGGATCGCGTACAAGACGAGGGTCCACACGCTGACGACGTAGCCGAGTCCAGTCAAGACGCCGAACACGAGCAGGATGCCCGGCTGCACCGGAGAGAGATTCTGCCCGTAGAAGTTGCCGTAGTTCTCACTCGCCTAATTCGCCGCTTTGATTTCTTCCACTGTATCTTCCGGCAACTCTTCCGCGCTTGAAGCCTTAAGTTCTCCCTCGGCCGCGCCCACCGACATCGGGAAGATGAGCGGTCTGACAAAAGAAGGATGACCGTTCAGTCTTATTCCAAGAATTCCGTTGAGCACTCGAAAGAGTTGATAGACGATATTCAATCGGCCTACGGTCGCGGCTGCGAAGCGGCGTATGAGCTTCGCAGCTTGCTCCTGCAAGCCATATCGTTCGGCGAGGCCGATCGCGGGAAGCGTGATGATGAACAACGTCATCAGCCGGTTGTCCGCGAAGGCGCGCCCAAGCATGTTGATGATGCCTTCCTGGCCCGGCTTGGTGAGGAAGGGAAGCGCTTCAAAGATGCCCTCGCTTGAAAAGAGTGGCAGCCCCGCCACCATTCCAGTTACGAGCCCCGCGGTCATCACCACGAGTGTCGTGCGCAAACGCAACACGAGACCGACGATGACGATTACGATCCCGCTCAACTTCAGTAAGTCTGCAGCGTGCATTTTCCGACTCCTTTCGCTAAAGCGAGTCTCGCCGACCTTTTTTCTAATTCACACAAGATGGGTTTTGTAGAGCTTGACACGCTCAGGGCGCGAATATGATTTCCCCGTCCTGATGAACGGTTGCGTTGCATTCAACGAGTGAACAGTGAATCACGAGCAGGCGCTCAATTAAACGAAATCCCGATACCTAGTAAATAACGTATCATCCCGCTAACGGCGATGAGCAGTTCGATTCGATTGCAACTCGAGCCGTACGGGTCCGCGGACCCAACTCGTCGGCGGCGCGAGGTGAATCCGCGGTAAGCTTACGCGAATGACTTGGAAGGACAGATGGTCCCTCTTACTTGGCGATGCAGCGAGTACTATTGGTTCGTGATCGTGGCCGTAGTACCGTCGAACTTCGTAATGTGGATCGTAAACGGCTCATTGTACGACTTGGCGCGATCCTGCAAGACGCTGAGCGCGACCTGTTCCCCCAAGAGGATCGACCAGTAAGTCGAACTGCGGAAGTGTATGCCCGCGTGAATTCCGTGGCCCATCGATACATTGTAAGCCAGCTTGTTCAGCTCGCCGTTGATATCCAAACTATCCTTGTCAGTGCCGGTGTAAGTGTTCAGCGATAGTCCATCAGCGCTTGGTTCATAGACATCGCGTCCGGCAGCAGTCAGCAAAGGCCGAATCTTTTGGCTGCCATTAAAGAAGAATTTCAGCGTAGTGATGCAGGCCCCCGCAACAGTGCCGTGCCCCGTCGGATAGCACGGATGTGTTGGCGTCCCTTCCGGAAACGCCTGGGGCAGCAGATAGCTTCCATAATTCGAGAAGACTATCGGCAGCGCATCTGAGTTTAATACATCGCCATGCAGTGCAGCCGCCGCCTGAGGCATTGGACTGACGTTGGCCTTCCGCGCGTGTACCAGCGCTCCATATTCCTCTGGTCTCAGCCGTAGGTCCTTGATCCATTTGTGAAACCAGGAGGCTTTGAGCGCGCGTGTTGCCATCTCTCCAATGGTTGCCGCCGCGTCGGGCCCACCAAGGGTGCCAAAGCCCTTTTGCGTCATCGAACCTATGTACGGGTTGCCTGGATTAGGCGCCGCGCCCAGTCCTGCGATGACGAGAAATGCGACGAAGTAGCCTTGATAAAGCACATCCACATGCGTGTAGGCGGCAAGGTCACGACCACTACGCAAATATCGGAAGGTCGGATCAAACGCTAACGTCCTTCCTGAGTTTCCACCATTTTGGACGAGCTGATACTCGCTGACTGACGTCAGGTAGTCGCTCCCGCCTGCGTCCAGGGGCAGGAACGTCTGTAACTTCTGATCGAGAAACTGTGGGCCGTAGAATGTTGGCTGGATCATGAATTGCGACATGTAAGGCCCCAGGACGTTACCGTCGCCCGGAACAAACTGTCCTCGGAAAAGATTCTGCGGCGTCACTGGATAAGGAAACTGATTGTTAGCCGAGCTCTTGAGGAATGAAAGACTGTTCAGGTCGGCAACGGCCTGCGCCGCCAGAGAATTCGTCGCGTATTCAGTGAAGGGCACGTCGGCCAACAGAGCACCCCAGTAATGTTCAACCTGTTCCGCAGCGGTTTGCGCACTCGCTACGCTTGGCGCTGGTGGGATGATGGTGCAATGTGAGTCCATTCCTTCCAGATCAAATGCAAGCGCTCCCTGCGGGCCGTTCAATTTCGAGTTCCCGCCTCCACCAGGAGTCCCAACAATAATGTGTGCGAAGTCCGTGAAACTTCCGGTATCGAAGGCATTTCTCATGCTGAGCATTGCCGCATGGTTCGGTATACCGAGGCTGTCATGTAGCAGAGCTTTGCTGTAGTTTCCGCTGAAATCTGTGAACCTCGCTGCATCGCCATTGTCTGGCTGAGGACCGACATTGATCTTCTGTGCGAGGGCGCAATTCTTGCGATAATTAAAGCTATCCTTCATTCGCTTTGAAGCAGTGCCGTCTGTGTGAAAATCCTCAGGGTCTGTCTTTGTGTCGGCGAGCAACGGTTTAAGCGGGACCGTCGACGCAACGGCCGCCAAGGTCGCCGCCGTCCTGACAAAACTTCTTCGGCTTACACCGCCCTTACGCGTCGAGCGTTCGGTTTCGTTCTGAGATTCGGGGTCTTTCATGAGGTTCCTCCTTGAAACTTCGGGTAAAGATAACTTCGGACAAAAGAGACCGGCTCGTGACTGCGCGCGCAGACACTCGACCGTTTGCCTTGATCTTGCCTTGATCCTTTTACCACAACCGGTGATTCCAAGAAAAGGCAATTCGCATGAAATCCGATCAGAGTTGATGCCATATTATTCGGCGTGAGATCACCTCTAGCGATCGCCAACTCGAGCGCGGCTCGCCTAAACCGGTTGAACTCGGCACTCTGAATGCGAATCCATCTGGAACAATTTGGAACCAAACGTTTCCGGAAGAGTAATCATTGTTTGATAAGAGATCTTCGCTTGAAACGCATGTTGCATCTCGCTGGAGGTTGGATCGTGGTTCTGACTGGTATTTGTTCCCGCTTATTCTGTGGATTGCTCGTCGTCGTATCCTGTAGTGCTCGAGTTCCACAATCGACAGTTTTGCCGGACACGCCACAAGGCAGGCTTGTTGCCGATTACATAAAGGCTTTCAACTCCGGCGACGAAACAGCAATGCGAGAGTTTTTCGCCAACAACGTTGCCGCAAGCGCGCTCCAACAACGCCCAATCGAAGCGCGGTTGGAAGTGTATCGCGAGATGCGCGGCAATATGGGAACGATCGATGTCCGACGCGTGCTGTCAGCGCGAGACAACGAAGTCGTCGTTCTCGTGCGGACCAAAGAGAACGAGTGGCGCGAACTCACTTTTATCTTAGAGGCAACTCCTCCGCACAAGCTCATGGGGATTCGAGTACAGGATGCGGAGCCTCCGTCGACGCTCGGTGCGGCAGACAATTCGGCGGCGGCGGCGCCGACGCCGGCGGCTACGATGACCGAAGCCCAGCTAGTTGAAGCGATTGATAAACATCTGAGTCAGGCTGTCGCAGCCGATGAATTTTCGGGGACGGTGCTCGTAGCTAAGAAAGACAGCGTCGTGTTTCAAAAGGCGTACGGGCTCGCGAGTAAAGAATACAACGTGCCTAACCGAGTCGATACCAAGTTCAATCTTGGATCGATCAACAAGATCTTCACTCAGGTCGCGATTGGTCAACTCGTTGAGCAAGGGAAACTCTCGTTTGATGACAAGCTTGGTAAGTACCTGTCTGATTTTCCAAATCGCGATGCCGTCGAGAAGGTCACGATTCGTCAGTTGCTCGATATGAAGTCGGGCATCGGCGACTTCTTTGGGCCTGAGTTCGAAGCAATGCCCAAGGACCGGCTTAGAACGCTGAGAGATTTTCTGCCGTTGTTTGCAACCAAGCCGCTCGAGTTCGAGCCAGGCACAAAGCAGCAGTACTCCAACGGCGGCTACA
>JADGNW010000029.1 GCA_017883315.1 Blastocatellia bacterium
GCGATCGGCATCTTCCTTGTTGATCTCAACATTGGTGCTGTCGCTTGCGGCTTGCTTTCCCAGGCTCTGTATTCTCTGCTTCGTGAGCTGCACGCCGTGCACCGGGCAAGAAGAAAAAGTTAGCGGATACTCCGCTCCGCAAGCCGGGCAGTACAACACGACGTTAGTTGCCTCATCGTCAGGTTCGGTCTCGGCTAGTCGAGTATCGCGCGCGGTCGCATCGAGGCTTGAGCCATCGTCCGGGCAAAACAAGTAACTGTCTTCCAACTCGAGCGCACAAACTGAGCAGGCCTTCATATCTTCTCCCACGCGAACGGAATTGAAACAGCGATTGCTGACTGACGCCTAACAACTGGAACTTCTATCGACCAGATGCGTTTGCCACCGACAGGAGTTGCCCGTAAGAACTCGAAGTTAGCGCAGCCCCTGACAGCTTAAGGATGGCCATCACCGATGCGTGAATCCGCATTGAAGCGGCCTTGAAAGCTGGCAAACGCACTCGGTTGTCGGGTATTCTTGAATGGAATGCGAACTAAACTAAACCTCTCAACGCGGCCTTTCACAAATCACCGTCTCTTTTGGATCGCGCTGGTTGCGGTCTACTTCACGAGCTTGTGGCTGATGCTGTGGTTCGTAAGCCAAAAGGGAAGTGTGATCGCGAGGGCGGACGATTTGACGCGGCGCATCGAATCACAGAAGCAACTTGCGCAGGAGGCGAAGACCGAACAGGACAGACGAAACAAAGAGGAAGTGAGGGTCGTGGTCACGGAGCAGCAAGCGATTGAGCTTGCAGCGGCGCGCCAGTTGATTCAACGCAAGGTCTTTTCGTGGAACAGGATGATTGGCGACATTGAAGAGTATGTCCCCAAGAACACTCGTATCATTAGTATCAAAGTCGACGAGATTGCCAACACCGTGGAAGAAGCAATGGCAAGGATTCAAGTGAAAGCGATTGGGACTACCTCGAGCGAAATGACCGAGATGATGATCAATCTCGAGAAGTCGGGAGGCCTCTTTGCTCTAGGCGAAACCGGGCAGGATGCTACGACTGAGAATGGTGAAACGCCATTCACGCTCAATCTGACTTACAGACCTCGCAGAGGTGATTCGCAGTGAGCACACAGGTGCGGGATAGAGTTGTTCGTGGAGCGGCACGCCCGGTGAGCGCGGCTAAGATTCCGTTTGGCCTGAACGCCGCCGAGATTATCGCTGCACTCGTGGGAATCGCTTTGCTTGTGTTGGTCTCGGTCTATTACATCTCTTCGCTTAAGCCGCAGCAGGATCGCTTGCGCGCGCTTGAACTGGAATTCGCCGATCAGCAGAGAAGCATAAGGGCCATCGCAACGCCTGCCGGTAAAGACCAGGCCAGCCCTTCGGACATGGCGAAGGATTCACTCGAGAGTTTGGAGACTTTCAAGACCGGACATCTCAAACCGTTTTCAACCGGGCGCATCGATCTGATAAAAGAAATCAACGCTCTCGCAAAGAAACACACCGTCACGCTCACCAGCGGAATAGACATGGGCGCGAGTATCGGCGAATCCAGCGCCGAAGGCGACAAAGCGGCCGGCAAGGCTGACAAGAAAAGCTCCTCGATACGCAAGAAGTCCGACGAGATTCTCAATGCGTTTCCCAGCGTGACTTTTCGATTTACGGTGTTCGGTCAGTACCCGCAGGTCCGAGCGTTCATCAATGATCTCGAACGAGAGAAACAATTCCTGGTGATCGACTCGATCAATCTTACGAATCAGGAAGCTCGAACAACCAGCAAACGTTCGCACGGAGAGGGAGTAGCCGGAATCATGCTTACGATAGACATGTCTGCGTATTTTCAACCGATGTAAGCACGGATTTCAGTCCGGTGTTGATTTGAGGCAGTAACGAATGGCTCAACAAGGCAGATCCTGGGAAAAAATCAAACGGATGGCGCTGGCTGTGCTGGGCCTGGTTTTCGTTCTTGTGTTTGTGTATGAAATTTTCTTCACCGCGCCAACACCTCGGCCCAAGCTGAACCTTCAAGCTGGAACTACGAATGGTGGCACAACGCTGCCCCCGACGGCATCGGCGCCGGTAGTTCCTCAAAAGCGACCAGTGGGCGCGGCTGCGGAGCAGGAAGCTTTGGTGCAGGCATTGCTATCAGATCTGACGCCGATCAACCTCAAGATGATCTCCAGTGGCGTCCGCGGGAGCGAACCGGGCAGCCGCGGGAACATCTTTGCTTACTATGTTGAGCCACCCAAGCCGCCACCACCGCCGCCACCACCGCCGCCGGTTCAGCTTACGTCGGTGCAGCCTCAGTCACTCGTTGCAGGCACGCCTCGACCTGTGACGGTTCTGGTGAGCGGCAACAAGATTCCCGCTGACGCGCAGCTCTTTTTCAACGGCGGAGCCCGAGCCACCAAGCGCGTTAGCGAGACTCAGCTATCGACGGAGATTACGGCTGGCGACTATGCTTCTACACAGAATATCAATATCGATGTGAAGTCACCGAGCAATCCGGCCGACAACTCGAACGCGATAGTGCTTGTCGTTCAGCCGTCACCGGAGCCGCAGTTCATTTACAAGGGAAGGCTCGGACCTCTGAATCAGCCGCAGGCTAATTTTGCTGTCTTCGAGCTCAACGCGACTAAAGAAATCAAGCGAGCGAAAGTCGGCGACACGGTGACGGGAGTGTGGCGAGTTGATGCAGTATTGGCCGACAGCGTCGACCTTACGCATACTCAGTACGACATCAAGAGGCGTTTGCCTCTTCAGGACAAGGTAAGATGATGCCGGAAGCAGTGAGAGTATTAGCGATCCGCGATTCGTCGCGCTCTGATGAGCGCTCACATGAACGCTCACATGAACATGGTTGGGCGTTGCTTGGGCTGCTGCTCGCGCTGGGCGTGATGAGCATATTCCTCGCTTCCGCGATTGTGCCGAACGTACAGAAAGAAGTACAGCGTGACAAAGAAATGGAGATGCTCTATCGAGGACAGCAGATGGCAGAGGGAATAGCTCGCTACTACGGCCGCGGCCGGCTTGTGCCGCTGAACATTCTTATGCCGCCGACGCCGCTGCCTTACTTGACGGACCTGGCGAAGCTGAGCGACGGCGTCAGCATCGGCGTAAGGGATTTAAAGTTCGTGAGGCCATCCGCGTTGATAGACCCAATGACCAGTAAGGAGTGGGAGCCGGTCAGAGCGCGAGACCCCCGAATCATGAAGTTCCTGCAAGCCTGGGCGGCTGAAACGCTGAGTCAAATTCCAAACCAGTATCTCCTGTTAGCCGCTCCGCCTCACAGGAGCGCTTTCAAGAATTCAAATCCGTCTTCCACAAATCAAACACCGGGTAGCGGGGTTCAAGGACAGCCGAATGATCCCAACTCCACGACCCCGCCGGCTCCCGGCGGTTCCCAAGTGATGCCTCCGCGCCGGCCAGCCACGGGCGACGATGACGATGATGACGATGATGATGATAACCCGAACGACCCTCTCGGACATCTGTTCGACGCCGAAACTCCGGGACATAGCAATGCTCCGATTATTGGCGTCGCTTCAAAGAGGAAAGGCCCGGCAATGAGCGCCTACTTCGGTCTAGGCAACTACGAGGAATGGATCTTCATGTACATCCCGAAGGTCCTGCCGCCGGGCTCGGTACCAATCCAGCAGGCCCCGCCAAACCAGCAAAACCCCCGCCGTCGTGTAAGTCAATAGTCTCGGCGCAAATCAGTTTTTCGCTTGCGCTTCTTTTAGTCTAAACTCTCTCAGCCAATCACGGCGGATGTGAACCCGTCTGCGTCAATGATGGAGCGCGGGCTCGCAGGGTATTCCATAACCAAAGGGATTCAAGATGCCGGACACTGTGAAGGCTGAAGACGTCAATCGAATGACCAAGAGTGGAGCTGAAACCAATTCGCCAGAAGGTAATGATCCTCACCTGATTCGCGGCATCGGCCTGGCAAGCGCGACAACGCTGAATATGATTGACATGATCGGCGTCGGCCCGTTTATCACGATCCCCGCGATCATCGCTGCGATGAATGGCCCGCAAGCGATGCTTGGGTGGATATTCGGGGCAGTGCTTGTCATGTGTGATGGACTCGTGTGGGCTGAGCTCGGAGCGGCGATGCCGAGGTCGGGGGGGCCTTATGGATTTCTGAAGGAGATTTACGGCCCGAGGAAGCTCGGCCGGATGATGTCGTTTCTGTTTATCTGGCAGCTCACGTTTAGCGCGCCGCTTTCGATCGCATCCGGTTGCATTGGCCTCTCGCAGTACGCCGGCTACATATGGCCTAAGCTTGAAGAAACGAGTGACCTTCATTTTGGTTTTGGCTTGCTTGGCACATTTGATGTAAAGCAGATCGCGCCGGCTGCCGCGCTTGTAGCGGTAGGCGCCTGTGTGACGGCCGTGTTCCTATTGTATCGCAAGATCACCGTCGTCGGGCGCTTGTCAGAGTTCCTTTGGGTGGGTGTGATTCTCACTGTAGGCTGGGTGATTTTTGCGGGTGTGACTCACTTCGACAGCAACCTGGCATTTAAATTTCCACCGGATGCCTTCAAGTTGTCTCCTGCCTTTTTCACGGGCCTCGGCTCGGCGATGCTCATTGCAGTCTACGACTATTGGGGCTATTACAACGTTTGCTTTTTCGGCGGGGAGGTAAAGGACCCGGGGCGGACGATTCCGCGCGCGATCATCTATTCGATAGTGGCCGTCTCGGTCATCTACATTGTGATGAATATCAGCATCCTCGGCGTGATGCCGTGGCAGAAGCTGGCTGCCACAAAAAAGCCTATCGCGGATTTCATGGAGCAGCTTTACGGCCGCCGGGCAGCCATCGCAGCGAGCCTGCTGGTGATATGGACGGCGTTCGCTTCCGTGTTCTCTCTGCTGCTCGGATACTCGCGGGTGCCATACGCGGCGGCGCTCGACGGCAATTACTTCAGAGTCTTCTCGCGGGTTCACAAGAAGCATCGGTTCCCTCATGTGTCGCTGCTTGTGCTTGGGTCGGTGGCGGTAGTGTTTTGCTTCTTCAAGCTCGTGGACGTCATAGCCGCGCTGGTGGTGATACGCATAATGGTGCAGTTTCTGGCTCAGACAATCGGCGTGATCGTCCTGCGGATTCGCAAACCGGATATGGACCGGCCGTTTCGGATGTGGCTTTATCCGATTCCCGCGCTGCTCGCGTTTTCCGGATTTGTTTACGTGTTGATATCCAGACAGAATTTTCAGAAAGAGGTCCGGTACGCGGTAGTTTTGCTGATCGTGGGACTCGCGATCTATTTGTTTAGATCGTGGCGGCGGCGTGAGTGGCCTTTTGGAAGCCGGCTCGATGTTGCCGGTGCAAGCACGAGTGAGTGACACCCCGCTTCAAGCGTGTTTCATCAAGGCTAAGAGCGATTGCCTGCTGATTGCCTTTCGCGCCTTGAACTCCTCCACCCAGCCTTGAGCGGTCAGGACTAGTTGACGCGGCGAAGCCGGCTGCTCGTGCTTCACTCTGTCCTCGACGGCTTCTGTTCGCTTTATCAGCTTCACTGTCATGGTTGATCACCGAACTGAAAGTTACTTTCATCTGGTGAGCAAGCTCAATGCCAGAGCGTCGAGGGTTTGCGTCACTGGCTCACAAACGCTTCATTACGGGTGCGAATCTCTAACAAGAGTGCGGTATTCCCTCTAAAGGGCGCGAAATGAGCTTCGATCAAGTTGACGGATCTTACATACCGATTTCGAGCACGTCTGTTCGCAAAAGACTCGCTTTGGTGTGTGAGTGGGTCAAGCACGTAGCGAAATTCCCCTGCTCATATGCGGCCGCGGTTTGTTCCGCTTGATTATGAGCACTGCGGCGAATACCATACTGTTAGCGTCTATCGTCAGGCCTCTAGAGATAGCCGGTCGAATCCGCACGCAGATGCGGAGCGACCCGTGAGTTCAAGACTGATGAGTGTTTTAGCAGACTGTAGAACGGGAACGCGTGGCGCAAACACGCTGCTCTCGAAATCCGTGCGGTGCCTTTTGGAAGTTCAGATCCGTGCCACTGTAGAGATTTGGTTGTGTGGGTCGGAGAACGAGGGGGCGCCCCTCGAACGGTCTCCGGCTGAAGTAAGAATCTGTTTGTGAGCGCAAGGACCTTGATAACGACATGAGCCGTTCCGCAGAACTCTGGAGATTTCTCGAGCAACTTCGAATCGCAGACCTGATCGACTTCGTGGTTGTATGGGCGATCATCTACGGCTTGCTCAAGCTGGTGCGCGGCACTCGAGCTGTGCAGATGGCGGTGGGCTTGCTAGGCGTGGGTCTGCTCTATCAGGTTGCGGTCCTGCTTGGACTGGACACGCTTCAGTTCGTGATGCGAAACACGCTGCTGTATTTTGGATTCGCGATTCTGGTGATCTTCGCCCCTGAAATTAGGTCGGCGTTAATGCGAGTCGGATCTAACGTGGGACCCTTTCGCTTTGTGCACGCCAAGGGCAGCCGCGAAGCTTACGACGACTTAGTGCTTGCAGCGATGACGTTGTCGTCGCGGAAAATAGGCGCGCTGATCGTGCTCGAGAGGAACGTCGGATTGCAGAACTATATTGATACAGGCGTCTCGCTCAGAGCCGCGTTGTCGTACGATCTATTAGTGACGGTCTTCGATCCGCACACGCCGCTGCACGACGGCGCGGTAATCATTCGTAACTACAAGATCGAAGGCGCGAGTTGCTTCCTTCCGCTCACACTCAATCCCAAACTGTCAAAGGAATTGGGCACGCGCCATCGAGCCGCGATCGGAGTCACTGAAGACACCGATGCCGCGGCAATTGTTGTCAGCGAAGAGACCGGCGTAATCTCGTTCGTTCAGAACGGGGAGATCACGCGCTATCTCAATAGCAGTTCGCTTCGGGAGTTGATTCGGAATGCGCTGGAGCCGCAGCGGAGTCTACTGGAAGCCGTTCGCCCGACGCGCACACGCCGCAAGGCTGAAGCGCCGCCTGATGCTTCGAGAGAACAGGTCAGTGAGACCTTCATAAAGTGAGTTGATCCCTGATGGACTGGATGAGTCAATACCTTAAGGACCTAAAAGAGTACGCCAGGGACTACGTGCTTGAGAACACTGGCTTGAAGGTACTTGCACTGCTCATCACCGGGGTCTTGTGGCTCTCAGTCGCGTCGCGGCCTGTAAGTCAGATGACATTGAATGGAGTGCCCATACAGTTGTTTAATCTGACTATCTCGCCTAACCCGCTGACCGTCTCGAAGTACGATACGCTGACGGCGCGTGTGTATCTGGATGGTCCCCGCGATGTGCTCGACGCTCTTCGGGCAGGACAAATTACAGTGACCGCGGATATGTCAAACGTCGAACCCGGCGTTAGAGTAATTCAGCTAACGATCGAGCCCAATTCTCTGCCGGCAAACGTAAGAGTAAAGGAAATCGAACCGCGTTCGATTCGAGTCACCGTCGAACGGGTGATCGTGCGAGAAGTGCCTATCGTTCCCCGATTCGAAGGCGCGCCGCGCTCGGGCTACGAAGTCATTGACTGGCAGATCACGCCAGCCACGGTGAGGATCGGTGGCGCTGAGAGTCAGGTACGCGATATTGCAGAAGTATCTACCGAGACTGTCAGGCTAAGCGATCGGGGCGCGCCGTTTAGCGACACAGTCGCTATCGACATCGGTTCACCGAACCTGAGCATTAGCGATGACAGCGGACGCAAAGTCATGTTGCAGGTTAATATCGGAGAGGTTCGGAAGGAGCGCGTAATTGATAACGTTCCGGTCACATTACTCGGAGCACCACGGCGCGCGCGGCCGAACTCCAGGTTCGTCAAAGTGACGGTGTACGGAGCATCCTCGACGGTGGATGCTATCACTGCGGCCGACGTTAGCGCTGAAATCGATTACCACGCGGGCTCTGTTCGGTTCACGCCGAAGGTCACTCTGTCACCGGACCTTGCGTCCCGCGTCGTGGTGCGTTCAGTCCAGCCTCAAATGGTTCGCGTAAGGTAATTGGTGTGCCGTAGGTTGTCTGACCTGCAGGAGGCTGCGAAGCCGGCCGCAGGTTGGACAACCTACGGTACATTTTCGTTAGGAGCTTTGGTTGATGCGCGAAGGCGCGGGACAAAGACTGTTCGGGACCGACGGCATTCGAGGAGTGGCCGGTCAATATCCGCTCGATGAAAGAACGGTGGCGATCATCGGCCAGTCGCTGATCTTAAGCCTGACGCGCGAGCTTGGCCGCGGCCCACGCATATTGATTGGCCGCGACACGCGCGAGTCAGGGCCGCAGATCGAGTCTGCGTTCGCCTGCGGGGCGCTGGCTTCGGGCGCTACAGTGCGCTCGGCCGGAGTCTTAACAACGCCGGGCGTGGCTTACATTACGCGAACTAAGTCCTTCGATGCCGGCGTAGTGATATCGGCATCACACAATCCTTTCCAGGACAACGGCATAAAAATCTTTGCGCCCACCGGCAAGAAGCTCGCGGATGCGTTGGAACGCCAAATGGAATCGGATATCAGCAAGGCTATCGACTCGGGCGTTGTCATCGAGTGCGGGAGCGGAGAAGCGGACTGGCTGCACGATCAGGCGGGCAACGAGGAAGAGTATCAAGCGAGTTATATTAACTACCTTGCGACTGACGTCGGACGCGGGCTTAGTCTGAATGGGTTGAGACTGGCCGTCGATTGCGCAAATGGCGCCGCGTCGGCTATCGCTCCGGTGTTGTTTGATCGTCTGGGTGCGAAGGTGGAGGTGATCGCTGCCCGCCCCGACGGACGGAACATCAACGAGGATTGCGGCTCGCTTCACTTCGAGGGATTGCGACACGTTGTAAGAGAGCGAAGGCTCGATCTGGGAATCGCGTTCGATGGGGACGCGGATCGCGCACTCTTCATCGACGTCGGCGGAACGCTCGTCGATGGCGATGCGACGCTGTTTATTCTCGCTGACGATTTCAAGAACCGAGATTTGCTCGCGGGCGACGTGGTGGTCGCGACCGTTATGAGCAACGTCGGGCTTGAGCTCGCGCTCGCTGAAAGAGGAATTAAGTTGGTCCGGGCACAGGTGGGCGATCGCTTCGTGCTTGAAGAACTGCTGACGCGAGGAGCGAAACTCGGCGGCGAGCAGTCGGGGCACATAATCTTTCCGGATATCTCGCTCGCCGGAGACGGTCTTATTACTGCGATCGAATTGCTTCGGGCGGTGCGCCACTCTGGACGCACGCTTGGTGAACTTGCATCGCGAATGACTCGATATCCGCAGGTTCTGGTGAACGTACATGTTCGAAGCAAGCCCCCGTTTGAAACGATTTCCGAGATCAAGGCCGAAGCCGATCGATTGGAGCGTGATCTGGGCGAGCGCGGGCGTCTGCTGCTGCGCTATTCAGGAACCGAGAATCTGGCTCGCGTGATGATCGAGGGTGAGGACGAAGAAAAAATCAAAGTGCAAGCCACCCAACTTGCCGAGATCATTCGTCAAAAGATTGGCTGACACCGCTCATCGGCGGCGCAGCTTCTTCTTGACCGTGCCTGGGCTCTAAACTAACATCGAAGTTGATCGCTTCCAATTGACGAGGAGGTACTATGAGAAAGTCAGTTTGTGCTCTCGCTCTTTGCGTGCTGTTTACGCTTGGCGCTTCGCCGGCGCGCTCGCAGGCGGCGCGCGAGGCGACCATTGAAGCTGAAACGAAGACCAAGATAATCCTGCAGTCTCGACTGAGCTCCAAGTTGAGCGAGGTAGGCGATCCGGTGACTGCGGTTTTGGA
>JADGNW010000208.1 GCA_017883315.1 Blastocatellia bacterium
AGGACAGGTTCTTTCCAAGACGATACGTCATTTCGTAGACTTTCTATCGTTGGTGTGCTTTAATCGCAGCAACGTACGGATCGCACGTGGACGTACTCGTACATGTAGAGCGTTTCAGAGTCGAGGAAAATTGATGGAAATCGAAATGAAGATCCGAGGTCTGATGATGGATCCGGCTGCGAATACTCCCATCATCATCCTCAAAGACGTAAACGGCGATTCCATGCTTCCAATCTGGGTCGGACCATTCGAAGCCAATGCGATTGCCGTCGAGATTGAAAAGCTGGCTACTCAACGTCCGATGACTCACGATCTTCTTAAGAACGTGATCTGGGAGTTCGGAGCGAATGTGCGAAGAGTAGTTATCACCGATCTAGTAGACAACACCTTCCTGGCGGTGATCGAGTTAACGAAAGCTGGAGAATTGCTGCTTCTGGATTCAAGACCCAGCGACGCCATTGCGCTGGCCCTGCGCGTTGATTGCCCTATCTATGTTAATGAAGAGGTCATCAAAAATTCCAGCACTGCTATCACAGAAGACGCGGGTTCACAGCAAGACGACTGGCCCGAGAACATTGTTGATGATGCGAGCGATTACAAAATGTGACCTCCGTTGTCTCTTTTCAAATGGCGTTCCGGCAGAATTGTGATATAGTCCGGCTCAAAGTTAATCCTGGGTAACTACCAACACTGGAGGATAGGCTATGGCATCGTTTAACAAGATCATCATTGTGGGTTACCTCGGACGCGATCCCGAACTGCGATACACTCCCGACGGTACACCTGTTTGCAACTTTTCCGTTGCGACAACCGAACGAAAGAAAGATAAGTCGGGTGAGTTTCACGACGTTACGACCTGGTTCCGAGTGGTCCTATGGCGCAGGCAAGCGGAGATAGCGGCTCAGTACTTGACCAAAGGCAGGCAGGTATACGTTGAGGGAAGATTGACTCAGAGCGAATACCAAGACAGGGACGGCGTCACCAGAACCAGCCTCGAGGTCCAGGGTACTGATGTTCACTTCATAGGTCCCCGCGAAGACGAAGGTGTAGGAGGAGGAGCGTCCAAACGTGAGCGGAATACCCAAGCAGGCCCCGCGAGCGAGGATGCGCCGCCTGTCACCGAAGACGATATTCCGTTCTAAGCAGCAGACTGACGTCAGTCGTCCAAAACGAACTTCTTGCTCAATCCAAGTTCCTTGATCTTGTGTTGAAGGCTTTGGCGGTGCATTCCAAGAATCGCAGCGGCTCTTGTTACGTTGCCGCCTGCTTGATCAAGCGACCTCTCAATGTATTTTCGTTCAAACTCCTTTTTGGCGTCTTTGAAATCCGCGGTGTGTGAGATTGTAATGTCATCCGACATGCCTGCGGCTGGCCGATCGGCCTCGCGCCCCGAAAGTACCTCCTCAGGTAGAGCCTGCAGCATAATCTCTTCTCTATCAGAAAAAACAACGGCTCTCTCAATGCAGTTCCTCAGCTCTCGAACATTACCGGGCCAGTTGTACTCAAGTAAAACCTTAATCGCATCTTTCGAGATTCTTAGAGGTTCACTTCTGTATGCTAGCGAAAATCTGTTACAAAACGCTCCTGCGAGGGCGGGGATGTCGGATTTTCTCTCTCTCAGCGGCGGCAGCTTAATCTTTACGACGCACAGACGGTAATAGAGATCTTCTCGAAAACCGCCGCTTTGAACCTCGCTTTCTAACGGTTTGTTGGTGGCACTTATGATTCTGACATCCGAGGAACGAGTCTCGTTACTGCCCAAGCGCTGAAACTTCTTTTCTTCGACCACCCGTAACACCTTAGCCTGCGTTGACAGGCTCATATCTCCGATTTCGTCCAGGAAGAGGGTCCCGTTGTTTGCGGCCTCGAATTTCCCTATTCTCCCGGCAGCGGCCCCAGTGAACGCTCCTTTTTCGTGACCGAATAACTCAGACTCAATCAAATCTACCGGCAAGGCTGCGCAGTTGAGGGTAACGTAAGGACCGGAAGCATTCCGACTTCTGGAATGGATCTCTTTCGCCACCACTTCCTTTCCCGTCCCTGATTCGCCGGTGATCAGAACGCTCACGTCAGTCTGTGCAACCTTCTCAATCAGAGAATAGACTCGCTCCATAGGTGGCGAGGAACCGATCAGTTGACCAAATGTTCCGCTCGCCGCCAGCTCAAGCCGCAGCTTCTCGTTGTCTGCTCTGAGCGAGTATGTTTCAACGGCATTACGAACAAGCAGACGCAACTCGTCGATATCGAACGGCTTTGAAATGTAATCGTAGGCACCCAGCTTGATGGCTTGGACCGCGGTGCGTTCCGAACCGTGCGCAGTAACTATAATCACCACAGGAGGAATTTCTCTCGATACAACGGCAGGTAGGTAGTCCAGGCCGGACTCGGAAGCGAGTCTGACGTCCAGGAGAACGACTTTGGGAGAACTCGTCTCGACCGCGCGCTCGGCAGCGGCCAGGTTGTCCGCTTCCAGGATTGTGTAGCCCTCTTTTTCCAGCGCCCTCCGCATTCCAAATCGGGCGGCTGGCTCGTCATCTACGATAAGAACTACGGCCTTCATTTTAACAAAACACTGGAAACCCGAAGCGTCCCAACAACCGAAAAAGCGCGAAACTACTTGCTACTTCTTGCCCTTCTTTTCTCCACCTTCGCTACTGAAGAAACCTGGAGCGTTATCTTTTTCGAAAGGGTATAGTTTCTTCGTGTCGGCATTAAACTCCCATTCCGCGGTGAGCAGTTGTTTTTGCCAGTCTTGATAGCTGAACGCCACCTTCCACCGCCCCGCTTTTTCGCCCGGCAGAAGCTTCTTTTGCGATGCCTCCCATCCGATCGGGGTGATGTTGTAAGCGCCCTTGTTCTTGGCGTACTCATCAACCATTTCGGTCAGCGTCTTCGTCGACAATTGCTCATTCACCTCAGGCTTCATTGCCTGGACCGTTGCGATGATCTGCTTCCCTTCGGGCGTCGTCTTGGAAATTCTGTCCTCGATCGCCGCAATCTTCGGGTCCTTGCTAGCCCTCGCCGTGATAGGCGCTGGCTTCTCAGCACAACCCACCAGAGAAAAAAGGACCGCCGCAAACACAATGATTTTCTTCATTCGCTATCCTCCATCTGTTGTTCACTGAGCCATCAAGATTCTAACGTCTCTGACGTTATTTCCCGTGGGTCCCGTCACAACCAAGCCGCCAACTTTTTTGAAGAACGTGTAAGAATCATTGGCGCTTATGTATCTCGATGCATCCTCGCCGAGTTGCGCCGCTCTCACGGTCAAATTTCCGTCGGCAACTGCTCCTGCCGCCGTGCTGTTTCCGTCGATACCGTCCGTGCCACACGAGAGCACCACTACCGTTTCTCCAGTTCCTAAGTGAGCCAAACGCAGTGCCGAGTATAACACGAATTCCTGATTGCGCCCACCGACGCCGTTTGCTCGCACCGGACAAGAAACCTCACCTCCTGAAATCATGCAGACAGGTCTGCCTGCGCGAGATCGAAGATTCAAAAGGCGTTTGATTGATTCATCCGCGACCGATTCATAAGCGCCCTCAATCAGGTCGTAATCGACTTCTACGTGAAAGCCCTGTTTGCTTGCCACCTCAGCCGCAGCCTGTAATGCATCCGAATTATCCATCAAAAGCACGGTCAGGAAACTATTCTCTGCCGCGTCCCCCTCACCCGCGAAACGAAATAGATCCTCTTGACCAATCGTCCGCACCACTGAGTCGGGAAGTCTGTCTATAAGTTTGTACTTGTCCATAACATCGAAGAATGCTTCGCCTGCAGAGGCTTCTGATAACAAAGGGTTTGAAGCAATGGAGCGGATATCACCGGGATTTACGTCCGATACGTACAGGCCAACTCTCTTTGCCTTTCTTGCGAGATAGCCAAGCCGGCCGCCCTTTATCTTCGACAGGGTTTTTCGAACGACGTTTATCGCGTGAATGCTGGCCCCGCAGCTTATCAGAATTTGATTCGTGGTTCGAAGGTCCTCAAGTGATATTTCCCGTGACCAGGGAAGCTCAACCAGCGAGGAACCGCCGCCCGAGATCAGGAATATTATCAAAGAGTCGTCGTCACAAGATCGCACAAGCTCGATGATCCTTTCCCCCGCTCTCAAGCTTTCAGCGTCCGGTAATGGGTGTCCCGCTACCACAACTTCAGATCTCACGTCGATGTTGAATCGATGGTTCGTGACCAGAATCCCTCGCTCTACCCGGTCCCCCAGCAGAGACTCAACAGCAGCGCCCATCTTCATGCTAGCCTTGCCCATTCCAATCAAAACTACTTCTCGATATTGAGTGAGAGGTATATGTTCGCCGCCAACGCTCAGCATGTCGGCATCGATCCGCAATTTCTCTTTGATCTTCGAGCCGGGTTCGATTGCTCTTAGGGTTTCCAGAAAGACGCGCGTTGCGAGTTCTTTGAGATCAGGCATTGATCATTGTCGAGGCGAGCCAGGGTTCAAAGCAGTATCCACCGACACCTCGCTGCGATCCTGAGTAGTGCTATGCTGACCAACAGCTCTCGCGCTTGCCCCGGCCAGGATCGGAAGCTAGTTCCGGGGGGGTGCTCCACGAATTCGAAGGGCCAAAACCACAACCAGCGGATCAGTTCTCAATTTCAGAAGAAGTGATGTTGTAGGTCTGCATCAGCTTCAACACATCCTGACGAACCGAGTCCCATTTCGCTGCAAGCGAGTCTGCCGCGCGGCTAGTTGTAGTCGTGATTACGCGATCGGTTCTCCGTGCTTGCCTTGCAATCGCCAGTGTCGCTCCATGCATGCTTTGTCTATCACGAAGCGATGCCGCTAACCTGGCATAGAGCTGCGCGGCATTCGCGAAGCTGTCTATAGCGAACAGCAATTCTATTTCGGGTTCTCGGTACTGCGAAGCGTTCTCAACTTCGAAACCGTTCCCGGTCATACGAACGCCGTAGGCTCGCTGATACTCGGCAAGCAAGTCCTCAGCCTTGCGCTGCAGGCCGCTGGCGGAGGACGCCGAACCACCTGAAGTCACGCTCGCGTCTGCACCGACGTCTGTCCTGCCCCCCAAGGTAATCACTTGATCGCCACCCGCTGAATGAACCACGACGCGCCTGACGTATTCCACGCCGTCTTTGACGGTAAGCTCAATGCGTCCTCTGGTCAGGGCCTGAGTCACCATGCCCGTCGGTTTTACCGCCCTCGCGTACACCTCGAGCGTATCTCCGTTGACAACTTGTTCACCGAACCAGCGCCATCCGCCTGTGTTAGCTTGCGTATTGATTAACACATGGATCGCGCCGTCTCCCGTTCTGTTGGCGGTCGCTGAAAGCACTGTAGCCATTCCCGTGTCGGAAGGCTGTCCACTCTCTCTTACAGTTTCTTTCGGGCGAGCGGGAGTTCCTCGATCGGTTCCGCTTGAAGCTCCCACTATCCCGAGACTCTTTGCCGTCTGCGGATCCAGATCGCCTGTCTCCGAAAGTTGATGCTCTCGCTGATAGGCTCGCAGCGCGCTTGAGGTCCGGG
Organism: Blastocatellia bacterium; assembly: GCA_017883315.1. Classification (GTDB taxonomy): domain Bacteria; phylum Acidobacteriota; class Blastocatellia; order UBA7656; family UBA7656; genus Onstottus_A. The sequence continues at coordinate 5,504 of JADGNW010000208.1, forward strand.
GATTCATAACGCCATCAGTATCGCCTTCGTAGTAGCCTTGATCCTTCAACGCGACTTGAGCCCTGCGCACCATCTCCGGCGATGAGAGCGGAAGAGTCGGACCTGCAGACTGAGTATCGGAATCGGAACGCGATTCAGGGTCGGCGCGTTCTGTAACCGGTCGATCAGGAACATCGGTTCGCGCGCCAACGGGGTCGGTCCTGTCCGGCCGAGGTTGATCCACGGGTCGATCGGGCTGTTGATCGGGCGGCTGATCTAAGGAGCGATCCGCAACCGGGGCCGTGTCCGAAATAGAGCTCTCCCTTATTATCAGCGATTGCTTCAACTGCACTCCGAACGGAGTACCCGCCGGAACCTGGGCTTCTTCACCTTTTGCAAGAAGAACAGCAGCGACTCCCGCGCCCGCGCCAGCCACGCCTCCGAGCACCGCGCCTTTGCCTCCGCCGGCGATTCCTCCCAAAACGGCTCCTATCGCGCCTCCGCCTCCAATGAAGACTGCGGGCCGTTTATTACCTGCGCCCGACACGCGACTTTCATCGTCGATACGGCGGCGAGTTTCCGGATCGGCCGAGGTGAGACTCCCTACAAGGCCAGCCCGAGTGCCGTTAGGAAACACGAGGTCATCGAAGTCGATTCCTATCGTACCGGACCGGTTCATCCTCTTCGCTGGCGTAACTTGAGTAACTCGCCCTTCGATGATCGAGCCCGAAGGTATTACTGTTTGACCATTGACGTAAACCGGAACAGTGACTGTCGCGATGAACTTATCTCCAACTCTCGCTGTGCGTGAGCTAAGCGTGCTGTTCATTTGAACGCTGACGACCGTATCGGAAGGCAGTGTCCACGCTCGCTCCGCGTACTGCGGCGAGCTGTAGCGCGGCCGGCTTTCTTGAGCTTGCGCGTTGCAACTCAACGAATGCAGTACGCCGATAACAAGCGCGATCGTGATCCAAGTAAGGTGCTGCTTCGGTTTCATCGAACTACCTCCATGGCGTGTGGGCTAATTCCTGCGATTGGTTCATCCGATATGACGATGGACGGCTACGCTTTTGTTGTCCGTCTCGGCAAACTTAGTCAGTGGCAACTTAACAGTGGCCGTTGTGCCCGCGCCTGTTAGGCTCTGTACGCTGAGATCCCCGCCGTGCAATTCAGCTATGTGTTTCGCGATAGCCATGCCGAGACCGGTTCCCTTCTCCTTCGTAGTATAGAACGGCTCGAACAACCGTCGCAGCGTTTCGGCATCCATCCCGCAGCCTCGATCTACGATCTCCACCAATACCTGCCCATCGCCGTTCAGGCTCGTTCTTAGCTCAATAGAGCTGTTCGGTTCGCTGGCTTCAACGGCATTGATTATCAGATTTAGGAAGAGTTTTCTTAATTCGGTGCCGTCATAGTGGCCTGCAGGAATGTCGGGACTGTATTGCTTGCTCACCTGCATGTGTTTCGCGTTCAATCGATCGGCAACCATCGGTAGAAGTTCGCCCAGGAGATCATTCAAGTTTATCTCGGTGCGGTTCAGCTTCTTGGGCCTGGCGAACTCGGAAAGCTGCGCGACGATCGCAGCCAGATGGTCGACGCTTCGCTCTATCACCTCGACAGTCGACAAATCAGTCGCATGGTTCGTAGCCGCCTGACGTTTCAGAAACTCTGCGGCGAAGCGAATGCTCCCAAGTGGATTCTTGATCTCGTGCGCGATTTGCGCGGTCATTTGTCCAACCGCTGTCAGGGCGCGATTGCGTTGCAGTTCCGATTGCGCGCGGGCCGTTTCAGTCACATCGACGAAAACCACGATGACTCCATTCCGCTCACCGGCGACCATCAACGGCGAGGTAAACACGTCGAACAAACTGACGCCGAGATCAACTCTCCCGTAATAGCGATTGGTCGATACGGGCTGCTCAAGCTGTTCTGACACCGCTGCCAATAGTGAGGGATGGTCTCGGAATAGTTCTCTGTAATCCTGCCCACTGCGCGATTCTGGTCCAACAGCCGGCAGAGCGCGAAACGACTCGCTTACGGTCTTCACTATTCCATCTTGGCCAATGACCGCCACCCCCGACACCAGGCTGTCGAGCAATGATTGAAGATAGTCTCTCGCCTCCGCGGTTCCTGCATAAGCGCGGCTCAACGCCAACACGTTTCTCCTGATCTCATAAAGCGCCAGCGCCGCGACTATGATGCCGACCATCAAGACTGCCGCTGTTGCCAGGACTATTCTCCTGCGAGCGCCCGCGCTCATTTGGTGGGCTTGTTCGTCGCTGTGCACGCGCTCCTTGTCGACAGCCCGGTCAAGGTTTTCGAGAGTCTGCAGCATTCCTACCCGTTTGTCGTGCCAGCCTTCGAGCGTCGCATCTGTCGCGTCCATCGCTACCCAAAAATCCTTGTACGCCGCCTCAAATTCCTTCCATTCGCTCCAGTCAACAAGTGAAGAGGCGCGACCTTCCGCGACCTCGGCGCCCATCTCCTTTTTTAGATTATTGAGTCGTTGCCTGGCGGCAAACCCCAGCAGCGAATTCGACCCCGTCGCAACGACGGCCCGGGCCTCCGGAACAATTTTGCCGGCAGTCTCCGAGAGGTTCAGAACCAGGCGAAGGTGGCGCTCGCCGATGTCATCCACAAAAACGCTCTCCCTCTCCAACTGGTCCACGCTTTGCACCGCGCGGTAACCGACTCCTACCACCAGCAGGAGCAATACGAAGAACCCAAGAAAGAGCACATTTCGAACCAGCGATTCGACCGGTTTCGGCGGACCGAGGAGCCGTTCTTTAAGCTTTCTTATACGAGCCATCATGAATCTCAAGCTCTATGGTTTGCCTCTGTGAGGTCGTTGCGACAGCCCGGGGACGAGGATTGTCAAGACTTGAATGTTAACACCTCCCGGATACTTTCGAAACTCGCGGACTCTATGCATGCAACGCGGTCAACGAACGCTTGACGTTGTGATGTTGATATTGATTTCCGCCGCGCCTCTGTGTATAAGTTACCTCGCGAGAACCCTCCGGCGCATCGGGTGCTTCGTTCCTGTGCCCCGATTATATAGACTTATCAAGCCCCTAATCCGTTACGTCTAAGTGCGGCATAAGCGATAAGAGTATGGTGATCGTTCTGATAATTCTGGCGGCGATATTTGTGGGAGTGCTTGGCGCGCACGCCTACAAACAATTCAAGATCAGAGAACAGCAGAGCATGAGCCAGAACGAGTACAACGTTGCAGTCACGCTTTGGGAATACGCGCGCCTGGTGAAGCAACAGGTGGACAGCGCCACTCGGCGCGGCACTGGAGTGTTGGACTTCTCAACAATCACGGTCCCCCACAGTCAAGGTTATAGAATCTCGCTCGAGCTTATTGGCGGCTACTTCAGAATCTATGCAGTGCCTGCCAGGTACAACAGAACCGGTAGGCTCTCATTCTTGACAGACAATACTCTAAGCGTCAGGGCCTCAGATCGAGCGGGACAGCAGTCCACCAGCGAAGATCCCGAATACAAGGGCGAGCAACGCTAGATCGGCTTTCTCGCTTTTTCCCTTATGAAAATCGGAGGAGTAGAAAACAAGGCGCGCCTAGCAATACTGGTTTTGATCCTTGCGCTGCTCTTGCTCATCGTTCTCAGCCTTGCGCTATTCTCACACACCGGCGGCCAGTTCAGGTCTCCCATCATCGTTTATCTTTTCAGCTCTCAAATCATCGCTCTCGTCTTCGGGATCGCTCTGGTGTTCCTGCTGGTCCGATGGCTCTTGAGGCCTTACAGACGAATGGTCGAAGCGGCTCGAGGAAGTCCAGTCCGCGCATCGGCTGCGATGACCGAGGGAGAGTTTGTAGCTCAAACATTCCAGGCTCTGGTAGAACGCCTTCAGGCAAATGAAAAAGAGCTTGCCGGGCTTCACGCGCTCGAACGAAGACGCGCCGAACGATCGGAGCGGTTCAGCGAGCGATTGATCGCGAACATCCCCTCGGGGTTGATCACCGTCGATTCACGCGGATTGGTAACTTCGGTAAACGCGCACGCGATGAAAATTTTCGGCATGGGCGAGCCGGCTGCGGATTCCGCGCGTGCGCGGCGATTTCACACCGGCGAGCTTCTCTCACCGCTCATCGACTATAGCTCCTTTTTCACCTCCTCTCCAAAGATAGCTGCGATGATTTCCGGATGTCTGGACAGGGCTGCAACGTTTAGACGCGAAGAGGTCGAAGTAGTTCTTGCCGGCGGACGCGCGCGCCGAATCGGTCTGAGCGTTTCGCCGATTTGTGATGCCTCGCAAAACGTCGAAGGCGCGCTCTGCTTGATGACCGACATAACCGAAGTGATCGAGCTTCGCGAGCGAATGAAGCTAAAGGACAATCTCGCAAACCTCGGTGAGATGGCCGCGGGGCTTGCTCATGAGTTTAAGAACTCGCTGGCTACGATTCACGGCTATGTTCAACTCCTGGAAGCTCAAGGAACGGGACCGGCGCCGGGCGCCGATCGTCGAGTGACCCTTGAGGCCGCTTTGAATGAAGTCAGATTGTTGAGCAAGCTCGTAACCGACTTCCTCAACTTCGCGCGCCCGCAGGATCTGAGTCTGGTTGAGGTGGACTTGCGCCAGATCATCGAGGATTGCGCGGAAGGCGTCCGATCTCAGCTACAAGAGAATTCGGTCGAGTTTACAGTTGAAGGAGACTTTCCCACACTGGCCGGAGACGAATCTCTTCTCAAACGCGCGTTCATCAACCTGGTTCGCAACGCCATCGAAGCTATCGATCCCCTTTCGTCCAACAAGGTGATCGTGATTACCGGAGCAATTGACGCCAAGCCAGAGCCGCGCTACGCACACATAAGAATTCGCGACACGGGAAGCGGGATCGCCTCCGAAGACCTTCACCGAATATTCATTCCGTTCTTCACGACCAAGTCGCGCGGCTACGGCATCGGGCTCGCCCTCGTCCAGAAGATAGTTGTCGCTCATGGTGGCGATGTAACGGTTGAAACGAGTGACGCGTCAGGGACGCTGTTTCATTGTCGACTCCCTCTGTTGGCCCCGCATTCAACTGTGGAATCCAGGTAAGAAGCCGTGGAGTAAAGTTACAGCGCGGCGATGTTCTCGAAATCCTTCGGAAGATACCTCCTCAAACTCTCACTTTTGGACAGAGTTTCAGCCGGGCTGGCGTGGCAACACAATTGCTCAGCAAGGGCTGTCGTTTTTTGGGGCTGCCCCGGTCGGAGGCTGAAAGTGAGTGCTCTCTCGAAGCCAATCTTGCGTAGCCGTACAGATGCCGGACTCGGATTGATGGAATCGATAGTCGGCGTACTGGTGGCGCTCATTCTCGGGTCAGTGCTCCTGCACCTTGGCCGAATGGGAGTTGCTGTCTACAGGCTTAACGCCGCGACCGGCGGGATAGCCCAGCAACTGGAGATGGCGCGAGGACAAGCTATCAACCAGCGCATCAATATAAACGTGATTTTTAATGCAAAAGAAAGGACGTTCGGCGTTGATCGTAATGGAAACGGGCGGCTCGACGCTTTCGAAGCCGAGGAGCTTCCCGCAGGAGTGGATATTTCGGAGGACGACGTAGTGACTTTCTCGCGTTCGGGGAATCTTGTTCCCGGCTCAAAGCGCCCCAATATTGTAATCAGCAATACTGCCAAAACTCGCCGTGTGAGTGTATCGACCTCCGGCGCCATCGAGATTGATTAGCGAGATTGATTTAGTCTGTCGCAAAGCTCCTACTAGACGGAGAACAAGCTCTGTCCTTAACGGACGAGTCGCACTCAGCCGCTGCGACTCGTCCGCCTTTTTTTGTCGTCAATGAACATCGCCTCGGAAAGCTCAGCCATCAGCCTTGCTTGATTCAGCGATTCAGCCCATCATCAACTTGTTTCGCAGAATGGACGTCTCAGAGATCATCAAGGCGGAAAACTGATGCTGGATTCGAGTAGCTCAAACCGGGACTTAATCGAGAGAGCGCGCTCGCCCCAGACGGGCACGGGGCTGGAGCGTCTCAGTCGCCCCCCAATCGACCAACACCTCGAACGCATCGCTTTGCTGATGGACCGATCGATCCGAATCCCGGGCACCAGCATACGCTTCGGCCTGGACCCGGTCATCGGGTTGTTTTTTCCCGTAGCCGGAGACGCCATTGGGGCTATCGTCTCGGCTTACATAGTGCTCGTGTCGGTGCGCTACGGATTGCCGAAGATCGTAATTGCAAGGATGGTCTTTAACATCGCCGCCGATTTTGTTGTAGGCAGCATTCCCCTGGTTGGCGACGCCGCAGACTTTGTATGGAAGGTGAACACGCGCAATCTCCGCTTGTTGAACAAGTACGCTTCGGGCAAGCGGGGTTCGTTCTGGAGCGACTGGGCGTGGGTATTCCTGCTGTTTGGCGCGCTGTTCCTGCTTATGTTCGGCGCATTCGCCCTGATCTACTACACCATCAAAGCCACAGGCATGGGGCTGATCTAACGCCATGGATGAGCACCGCCGCTTTTTGGCGTCGGCTCCATCCTCTCGTTGCGTAGCGTCTTTGGTTTCAATTTCTTATCGTTCGTTGTTTCAAACTCTCCCATCATGTTAAAGTCGAAACAGGTAAGGAGGAGTTACTGATGTCGAGTA
>JADGNW010000209.1 GCA_017883315.1 Blastocatellia bacterium
AGCGGAACGATTGTTTGACACGGACAGGCCTTCACATCCTTGCCAAGCCCGAGCCCGAGCTTGAGCAGCGCGTCGTAAATCGGACGTAGCGACTCCTTGGGTTCCGCGAACATCTTCTCGACGTAGCCCTCGGCGGCTCGCAGGTAAGCTTCGGGGTCGCCGTCTTCGCCGCCCTTGCCTTCCGCTCGCTCGGCAAGCCACCCCGCGTAGTTGGTCCCCAAGCCGTGTTCCATCTTGAGCCACTCGCGGCGCTCCTGCTCGGTTTTTGGGCCGGACTTTTTGATGAACTTGAGCCACTCATCGAAGCTTCTGCCGGTCCTGGCTGGCAGATCGTCGATCGCCTTCTGAACCATCGCGACGCTCGGATGAACGCCGTAGATGGATTTGGTTTTGGTCTTAGTCGCTTCTCGCGACACGAGAGACCTCCTTCATACGAGTGCTTTCACGGTGCAGGGGTAGCTTCATCTCAGTCTTCCGGCTGTTGCGAGAGACTGAACCAATTGCCGGAATTGTCCTTGAACACGGCAGAGATCCCCCAGGGTTGCTGGGAGGGTGGATGCAGGAAGTCGACTCCCTTGCTCGAAAGTTCTTCGTACGTTGCCTGGCAGTTGGGAGTATCAAACACGCAGGCTCCGAGCTTTCCCCGTTGCACAAGATCTCTCACTTGGCTGGCAGTCGCCTCGTCAAACATGTAGCCGGGGTTGGGTTCCATCAGAATTATTTCGAAGTCAGGCTGGTCCTTCGGCCCGACCGTAAGCCATCTGTAGCCGCCCTCCATCGTCGCATCGGTTCGAACTTCGAAGCCCAGCTTGTCTCTGTAGAACTCCAATGCCTCTTGTTGATTCAAGACAAAGATTGTGGCGTGCGACATTTTCGAGATCATTGTTTAGCTCCTCCCCATGACACCAATAGCAGTGATGAGAGCAGGATACTGGATTCTTCGAAACGATGCTTCTCGAAAATTGCTAATTCGGCGGGGCTACTGAACTCTCTAATCCATACATCATCAGAAAGCACGCGGGAATCTTGCGCTGCCTTTCCAATCTCCGTTTGCAGATCATCGCGCGGTAAGTGATCGGAGGCTGCCCGACGTGTTTGTGGAACAGACTGCTGAAAGAGCCGAGACTCTCAAAGCCGACTTCGAAGCAGACGTCTGTAACGGTCAGCCCGCTTGAAGAGAGCAACTCCTTTGCTCTCTCGATGCGCCGCTGAGTCAAGTATTGATGCGGGGTCTTGTTGAACGCTCGCCTGAAAAGCCTGAGAAAATGAAACCGCGAGAGGCAAGCCTCGCTTGAGATCTGCTCGAGATCGAGCGGAAGATGATAGCACTCATCGATCAAACGCCGGGCGCGGGCGAGCCGCAGATATGTGTCAGCCGCGACCGGTTGTTCGAGCGTGACCTGGCTCTCGTGTTCCATCGGAAACCTCGTTTAGATCTCGCCGTGCGTTCGGCTTATTTCGTCTTTGTAGCTTTGCCTTCCATCACCGGAGCCCAGTTGGCGCCGGTCATCATCTCAAGCTTCATCGTGTACATCGTAGGCGAGACCTCTTTCGCAGTGAATCGCATCTTCACAGGCGGCCCTTCGGATGTCCAGGTCCAGGTGTCTCCCTGAACTGTGCCCTTGAAGTGCTGCGCCTCACCAAAGTTGTTGAAGGCGTCATAAGTGTAAACCTTCCCTGCGGCGTCATAGCCCATTACCGCGAGTTCGCTAAGTTCACCCATCGCCCCTTTGCCATCGGTGTGTGTGACGGCGAAAAACCCGCCCGACATCATCTGTGTGTGATCCGTGGTGGTCATCTTCCCGCCGGCCTTCATCTCATACTCAGAGGTCCACGTGCCGACATAGTATTGCAGCCTCTTTTGCTCAGGCCCGGGCTGCGGCATTTGGGAAGGGGTCTGCGCTAAGCTGGTCCCCGCCAGTATGCTGAATACAATCGAGACAACAACGATTCCGCGTTTCATAAGCTCTCCTTGAATGCCGGGATCTCCCGGCTGATTGTAGACTTCCGACTTGGACCCTCGCCAGAACTCAGAGTCGCTACCTGGGAGCCGTGAGTATACAACACAACCCGAGGTTACATTCAAACAGGAATGTGTCCTCAGTCCTCGGCTTGAGCAGCGTCATGTGAGATTAGTTCAGAAGATCGAAGATGCGCGAAGTGCTCGACGATTCGTCGGGCTTCGCGCGTGCCGACGAAAGGCTTCAACTCGTCGAAGCTCGCTTCCGACACGCGCTTCAAGCTTCCAAAGTTTCGCAGCAATCGCGCTTTCAACTTGTCGCCGACTCCCGGTATAGATGTAAGTTCGCTTTCAAAGTCCCGCATCGTTCGCCGCTTGCGATGATAGGTCACAGCAAAGCGATGTGTCTCGTCGCGAATCATCTGGATCAAGCGCAACACCGGCGAATGATGGTCAATCCGAATCGGCTCCTCTTTACCTTTTAGGAACAAAAGCTCTTCGCGCTTTGCGATCGAAGCCGTCGGCAACGCTTCGAGTCCCAATTCGTGAAGCGCGCGAGCCGCGGCCGCGAGCTGGCCCTTGCCTCCGTCTATCAGCACAAGATCGGGTAGCGGCTTGTTCTCACGCATCAGTCGCGAGTATCGGCGTCCGACGACTTCATACATCGACTGAAAATCATCGGCGCGGCCTTCAACCGAGCGCACCTTGAATTTGCGATAGTCGGATTTCTTCATCGCGCCGTGCTCGCATACAACCATCGACGCGACGTTCTCAGCGCCCTGGATGTTCGAGATATCGAACGACTCGATTCGATCGGGCAGCACCGGCAGCTCGAGCGTCTCGCGAAGGTCGTCGAGCACTTTCTGCATATCGGGACGCTGCATTCGAAAGCGCTGATCGAAGTTCAACCTCGCGTTCTTCTCCACCAGATCGATTAGATCGCGTTTGACGCCTCGTTGCGGCGTTAAGATGTGAACCTGTCGCCCTCGTTGGCCGGTGAGATACTGTTCGAGAAGCTCGTGGTCCTCGAAGTCGACCGGCACGCAGATCTCGCCAGGCGCGTAGTCGCCCGCGGTGTAGTACTGCTTGAGCGCTTGCCCGATGAACGCGGCAGGATCGAAGGGTTCGCTCACGTCTTCCCAGTAGAACTCGCGCATGCCGACGATCTTTCCTTCGCGCATCGTGAACAGCGACAGCGCCAGCAGCCGGCCCTCGCGATAGTAGCCGAACGTGTCGACGTCATCGCGCGAGATGACCATCATCTTTTGCTGCTCGCCCAGTTTCTGAATCGTCTTGAGCTGATCGCGATAGCGCGCGGCTGCTTCAAACATCAGCTCATCGGAAGCCTGCCGCATCCGGCGTTTCAGTTCGGCCTCAAGATCTGCGGTCTTGCCTTGCAGCAACAGATCGACGTCGCGAACCGCCTCGTCGTACTGCTCGATCGAGCATAGCCGGCTCACGCACGGGCCGAGGCATCGCTTGATGTGATATTCCAAACACGGGCGATCGGCTTTGCCGTCGATCTCCATCGTGCACGTTCGAAGCTGAAAGTTCTTGTTGATCAGATCGAGCGTGTTCCAGGCCAGCGAGATCGGAAGGAACGGGCCGTAATAACTCGCGCCATCCTTGAGGATCTTGCGCGCTATCATCGCACGGGGCGCGGTTTCGTTAGTGATCTTTATGTGAGGATACTGCTTGTCATCTTTGAGAAGCACATTGAAGATCGGCTTGTGCTTCTTGATCAGGTTGGATTCAAGCGCGAGCGCTTCGATTTCGTTATCGGTGACAATGAGATCGACGTCTTCGATTCGCGCGATCAGATCGCCGGTCTTGAACTCGTTTGCGCGATCTGAATGAAAGTACTGGCGGACTCGATTGCGAAGGTTCTTCGCTTTGCCGACGTAGATTATCTTGCCGTTCTTGTCGCG
>JADGNW010000210.1 GCA_017883315.1 Blastocatellia bacterium
CGCAAGAAGACGGCGATGCGATCGAACGCGACTCCGCGAGCCGCTTCTTGTTGTATGGACCGAGCGATCTCGACGCACTCGCGTGCCTCGCCGGGCCAGGATGTCAGCGTAAGCGTATCGTCGAGTTTTGCTGGCTCGCAGCAAGAGTCTTCGAATAGGTGACGCTTCAGCGAGGCGAGCGAGGTCGTCTGATTTGCGTCTTCAGCCTCGACCGCTTTGCAATCGAGCGCGTGCTCGAGGCGCGCGATCGTGCGCTCGTCACCTCGCGCTGCGGCCGCGAATACCTCAGGCGCGCGCTCGGAGAGCGCGGCGATGAGTTGGGCTTCGAGCTTTGAGGGCAACTGGACGTCGAGCAGGAGCAACGGCAAGCCCACCGCTTGAGGAGGGGTCGCGCTTTCAACGGCTTCTATCGCCGCTGCAAAGACGGCCGCGCGGTCGGCGAGCTTCGCTTCGGCAAGCTCGCGGTCCGTTCTTTCGGCAAGAGCGGCAAGGTCGGGACCACCGCGAGCGAGCCTCGCTATCGCGCGCGCGTCGGCATCGTTCATTCGAAGTTCTTCGAGCGTGCGCGCAACCGCTCTAGGAAATCCCGGCCGTGTTGCGACCGGCTCGAAGTACGAGACCGCACCTTCGGCCAGCAACAAATGAACGGCTCGCGCGGCGACGGCTGTCAGCACGAGATCGCTCGTTGGCGCGCGTCCTGCGCGAGCGAGCAGCGGCGCCGCCAGAACGGATGCGAGTTGATTGAGCGTGAGCCGAGTCAGCCCGAATCGCGCGCCCGCCGCCAATGCCGCATTGCGAACGAATTCGTCGCCCGCTTCTCGAGTCGGAGAGACGATCAGAATCTCGGCGTCGGCGGGATACGCATTCAGCCACTCGGCGGCGGCCACGAGTCGCATAGCTGAATTGTGCGAGACGATCAGTTTTGGTTTCAGGGACAGTTGCTTTCCCATAACGCAAGGGCTAAAGAGTGTGAACCGATTCGCAGCCTCTGAGACGCGTAATGCAACACTGCTAAGCCAAGTCGAGCGCGGCTTTGATGCCAGCGTCGACTTACTGCATCAAGCCTTGAGAGAGCATGCCGATAAGTTTCTCCAACTTGGCCCGATCGAGTGTCGTCACCTGATGACACACCGCGATGCTGGTCTTCTTTAATCCGCCCGACTTAGCTGGCAGCAGAACTGCCGTCGGACCACGCTCTGCCTGAGAGGTTGATGTTGATATCGGAACCACAATGACCGAGCGCCAGTTTGGCGCCCTGTTGAAACCATCGCGTGAGACTATGATGACAGGCCGCCGACCTTGTTGTTCAGAGCCCGAGCGCGGCGCGAGCATCGCCCAATAGACTTCACCGCGCTTCATCGGCCGTTACTCCCATCGGCGTCAAGCAAGAATTCCACCGAGGCGGCTTCAAGCGCAGGATCCAGGTCGAGACTATCAGGGCCTCCGCCCTGACGTAGCGCGTAAGCAGCTATTTCTTCGTCGAGAGCGGATCTTTGCTGCGCAGCCCGCACGCCTGTCTTTCGCCGCCGACTCGCGTGCAATGTGCGCTGTGTCTTCGGTTGCCGACCCGTCTCGCCGAGCAAATCAACAACTCGCTTGATCAGAAGCTTCTTATCGTCAGTCGAGAGTCTCTCAACTTTGGTTAGGATCGAATCGATTTCGCTTGTTGACATTCCTTCACCCTCAATTCGCGGATGACATCTGCTCCAGCCGCATTATGCGTCGAAGCGATTGCTTCCGCAACGAAGTCTGCAATGTATCTGCAAATGCCGTGATGGTTTTGAGCACTGTGCAATAATACTAGCAGACAGATTGGAGGCGAGGCCCAATGGCGAACCAAGAACACACCGACATTATCAAACAAGGGGTAAGGGCTTGGAACAAATGGCGTGCCGAGAACCCCACGATTGACCCAGATTTGAGCAATGCGGACCTTCAAGGCATAAATCTCGACGCTTTGATGATGTTTAGCGAAACTGGCCACCGTCTTACGAAGTTGTAAATCTGCGCGAAGTGAATCTCGATGGCGCTAACCTTAGCGACGCTCACCTTCGTCATGCGGACCTAGGGGAGTCTAGTTTGAGAGGTGTTAATCTCAGAAACGCGGGGCTGATTGATGCAAACCTAACGCTTACATACTTAAGAGATGCTGATCTTAGCGGTGCAGCCTTAAACTTCGCTAAGCTTAATGGAGCGAACCTCGTGGATGCCATGCTCGTTGGTGCGTTCCTCGATGGTTCTATGCTCGTTGGAGCAAATCTCATTAGAGCGAACCTTACTCGCGCATCACTGCCTGCCGCCAATCTTTCGTATGCTCAAGTGGCCAACACAAACTTCGAAAAGGCGTGGTTGGTGAATTGCGACGTTTATGGGATTTCTGTCTGGAACGTCAAGCTGGAGGGCGCGGAGCAGTCTTTGCTCAGAATCACACCGCGAGATCAACCAGCAATAACGGTAGATAATCTTGAACTCGCTCAGTTCATAAATCTGCTGGTGAACAATGAAAAGATTCGGCATATCATTGATACAATAACCTCAAAAGTCGTCTTGATACTTGGGCGCTTTACAGAGGAGCGCAAAAAAGCGTTGGAGGCGGTTAGGCAAGAATTAGGCAAGCGTGACTATTCGCCAGTCTTGTTTGATTTCGAAAAGCCAGCCAATCGTGATATTACCGAAACTGTTTCCACGCTTGCTCATATGGCGAGATTTGTCATCGCAGACATCACTGAGGCCAAAAGCATCCCACAGGAATTGCAAGCTATTGTCCCAGATCTTCCGTCAGTACCAGTACAACCGATATTGCTGGCGTCAGACTATGAATATGGAATGTTTGAGCACTTTAAGAAATATCCTTGGGTCCTAGAAGTATTTTTGTATAACAGTACTGAAGATTTGATTAAGCAACTTGAGGAAAGAGTAATTGCGCCGTTAGAAGCGAAAGCAAGGGTGCTCACAGGGAAATAGCTACTCGATCACACAATCATCAGGTGTTTTATCGGGGCGCAGTCTCACAAACACCGGCTCACGCAAGTTGCCGGTGCTTACTCTCGAAGCATACTGAACTTCGCACACAAGCTCGGGCTCGATCCACGCCGTCACCGCGTCGTCGATTGGCTTTTCCTTAATCGGACGCTCTCCGCGTTTCACTTTTTGAAGCTCGGCTAAGATCGCCTTCGAAGTCCGGTCATCGAAACCCGTCCCCACCTTGCCGACGTAGACCAACTGCTTACCTCGATACATTCCCAACTGCAATGCGCCGAATGTTGATTCGCGCCCGCCTTTGCCTTTCGTGTAGCCGATGATCACGCAGTCGGCCGTGTGACGAGTCTTGATCTTGAACCAGTGCGAGGTGCGCTTGCCGGGCAGGTAAACGCTGTTGCGCTCTTTGGCCACAATGCCTTCGAGTCCGTGCGCGGCGGCCGCTTCAAACAGAGCGACTCCTTCATCGATCGCTTCGTTAGGCCGATAAGCCGGATTCGGCAGCTTGATCGAATCAACCATCCACGCGCGGCGACGCGCGAGAGGCTCGTTGACGATCGGGCGGCCGTCGACATAAAGGCAGTCGAACACGTACGCCACAGCCGGGTGCTTTGCGCGAGCCCGAGCGACGGCAGCTTCGTTGCGATGCTGCAAACGGTGAAGCACGTCTTCGAAGACGGGCTGGCCTTTCGCGTTCAGGCAGACGATCTCGACGTCGAACAACCCGCACGCCGCGCGAAACGCCTGGTCGGGAATCAGCAGCTCGGGAAACAGATTAGTGATATCGCGTTGTGCTCGACTTCGAATTGTTATCGCGCCTTCGTCAAGCGTGACCATTGCGCGAATGCCGTCCCACTTAACCTCATAAAGAAAGTCGGGCGAGTCGAATGCATCGCTGCGGCTCTGGGCGAGCATCGGCTCGATGGGCGAGCGCAGCCAGTCGATCTGCGGCGCGGCGACTCGCTCGCACAACCAGTCTTTCTCCTTCGTGTGTATCATTCGATACTCGTCGTTCATCTCGCGGCTTTGAAGTCGAAAGTAAAAGCCGTCCTTCTTCTCTTTCGTGATCTCGTATCTGCCGCGAGAGAAGATCCACATATCGCCGCCGCCGTATTCACCTTTTGGAATCGAGCCTTCGAAGTCGAGATACTTGACCGGGTGGTCTTCGGTTTGAACGGCCATGCGTTTAATTCCGGGCCGAGGTGGGAGACCTTTGGGAATGGCCCAGCACTTCAACGTTCCATCGCGTTCGATTCGTAAATCGTAGTGCAACCGCGTCGCGTGATGGCGATGAACTACGAACGCGTTGTTCTCGCCGGCGAACACTTCAGGGCCGGGCTCGGGTGTCTTATCGAACGCACGCTTGCGAGCATAGTCCGACAGCGCGTCGTTGTTCTTCGAGGGCTTCGGCTTGGCTGACTTACTGGTTTTCTTCGGCTGCTGCGTATGAAGACTTGTCGCGTACGCGCCGATCGTTTCCCACGGATCGCCTTCGTCGAGCAGAATGTCGGCTGCGTTTCTCAAGTTAAACTCGTTGGGGTCCTCGACCGACTCAAGCCGCTCCCACGTCAGCGGCATCGACACCGGCGCGTGCGCGCGGCCGCGAACGCTGTAAGGCGAGACGATGGTTTGATAGGTGCTGTTGCGATAGATGTCGATCAGCACTCGGCCCTTTCGCTGGTCCTTCTTGATCAGAAGCGTAGTCGTTGCGGCGTGCTTTTCGATGAACCCCTTGGCGATTTGCGTAGCGGCTTCGCGAGCAACTTCGAACGGCCACTTGGGCTCGATGGGCGCAACTATGTGAACGCCTTTGCCGCCGGTGGTTTTGACGAACGTGTGATAGCCGAACTTCTCGATGAACTCGCGCAACTCGAGCGCTAGCTCGACGACTTGTTTGAACGGATACTTCTCGGGCGGATCGAGGTCCCAAACAATGTAGTCGGGCTTGTCAAAGTGAGGCGCGCGGCAGTGCATCTGATGAAGCTCGATGCACGCGAGATTCGCGAGCCACACGAGCGACGCTTCTTCGGTGGCGAGCACGTAATCGACTTTGTCTTCCTTATCGCCGAGCACTATGTGTTCAAGCCAGGCCGGCGCCCACTCGGGACGGTTCTTCTGAAAGAAAGTCTGATGATCGATGCCGTCGGGCCAGCGCACCAGCGTGAGGGGGCGGCCCTTGATGTGGCGCAGCACCGTCGGCGCGATCTTCAAGTAGTATTCGATCAGCTCGGCTTTGATTATTTCATCGGGCGGGAAGAGAACTTTGTTGAGGTTCGAGAGTTCGAGCTTGCGTTTGCCGACTGTGGCTGTAGTGCTTGTGCGGGCCATGCTTGTGAATTAACCGCAGATTGGCGCTGACTTCGTTACGCTGATCTGCGCCGATCTGCGAAGGGTAGTATCCAATCTGTGTTGCCCTAGTCTCTTTGTGCCTTCAAACGGCAGGTGCCAGGCAGCATCAAGAGCAAACACGAAAAGCAAAGGTGCCTCTTATTAACACCTCACTTCAGTGAGGTGCCCTGGCGGGTTCTGCACGCGAACTGTTTCAACAGTTTTCGCCGCATCGTTGGCAAATCGTTGAAACGGTTCAACGGTCCTCCGCTGGCCTCTTCCTCACCCAACTGAAGTTGGGTGTTAAAGAAAGACGCGTCGATGCGAATGGTCTCTATCATCCCCCACTCAACGCGAGCAGTATCGATACTTCGTCTTCGCCTCGCAGCAAGGTGTTGAGATCACGCGCCTGATCGTGATTGACGAAGATCTTTATGTGCGGGCGAATTGCATCCTGCTCGTCGATGATGCGAAATCGA
>JADGNW010000211.1 GCA_017883315.1 Blastocatellia bacterium
TCGACGCTGCGCCACTTGCCTCGAAGCGAAGACTCTTCGGGATTGCGCGACAGAATCTGCTGTTCTTCGGCAGGCGTCGGCTTCTCAAATCCCTTCTCACCGGGCTTCGGATACATATGTTCGCCGTCAGTCTCGAGGTCCCACCACGTCGTGCCGTAGTAACTCATCAGCACCAGCGTACCTGGATGCATGTGACACACAACACACTGGCTCGACGGAATGGCTCGCGTGAATTGATGCTTGATCGGATGACCGGGCTCCTTGTTCTCACGCGCTTCTCTCAAAGCAACGTCGTCGGTTTGAGTCGCGCCGTCGTGTCCAAACTGAGCGTACGTTCCCGAGTGAAACTGATCGCGGTCGTTCGCGTAGATCACGTGACAAGCTGTGCATCCGCTCGATCGATAGTCTCCAGGTTGATCGTTCGTCCCGAAGAACGAAAGCATCGGATTGAGCAACCGAGTCTTTTGCAAACCGAGAAACACCGGATCCGTGCGAAGAAGCGTACCGAATCCGCGAGGGCTCAACAGATTTTGCGTGGGCTTGCCGGGCGATTCTTCGGGATTAGGAAGGCCGACCTCAGCAGCCTTGCGCCCACCGCGCTCAAACGTGCGAAGGGTGTTGCCCATGTGAGTGATCTCCCATCTTGGCAGAGGATCGAGGAATGGGAGAACGCCCTTCTTCTCAGTCTCTTCTTTGGTCGGCGGCGGAACCGTGATTAGCCGTTGAGGCGTGCCGTCGGGCGCGTAGCTCTCGCCCCATCGATAGTTCTTCAGCGGGAACGATCCGTTGTTATAGAGCGCCGCGCCCCACAGCATCGCGCCGGTAGTCATCATGCTCTTGCCGACGTTGTGCACGTCGCGAGTATGGCAGTCGGTTGTTCCGCAACTCATCGCGGCGACGCGCAAATCGCCTGGATTCACAAAGCGAATGAACTCGGCGCTCTCTTTGTTCGTGGCGGCGTATGGTCTTTGCGGATTGGCCGAGGTCTTCCAGAGATCGGTAAGACGCGGTTGAATGTGAGCTCTTCTCTCCGCTTCTTTGTACTCGGCTGAATTCTTTTGAGCGCCTGCCGGCAATCTGACTTCAGCGTGACCGCCGTGGCAATCGATGCAGCCGAGATTCACTTTGCCGTTGTGCATGTCTTCGATGCCCTGATGGCAATCGACGCAGCCGATGCTCCGGCATTTCGCTTCCGAGGCAGACATTCCCCAGAGCGTCGTCTTCGATGCTGTCGGGTCGCAGGGCGCGGTAGCCTGAGTTGGTTGTGAAACAGCAGCGGCTACAGTCGAGTCGTGACCCGCGGCGCTTTCGGGTTGGAATTGCGCGTCGGTAGCAGCGGCGTGCGCAAGCGCGATAAACAAATACACGCACACCAGTGCCGGAATCAACACCAACTTGATCGCGCGATTCTTCGATTTACTCATGTGATCACCAACGACCTGTAAGGGCGTTCCTCCGTGGGTGCCCCTCATTGCGTGCCATCGTCTCGAATCGAACCGAGGGGCGCCCGCGGAGGGACGCCCTTACAAGCTCAATAGACAAACTGCAACTTCACAAATGCCGAATACAGAACCTTCGACTTCGCTCCGCACATTCCGGTGCTGCAGTTCGAGCTGTAGATGTCCCGGAACCCACTGCCCGGAACGAGCGACGAAAATCCCGCGGAGAAAATCGCGTTCTCGCTCAGCAACGGCCGATACAACACGCCTACCCCATAATCGAGCCCGATCGGTTTGCGAATGCCAGGTTGAAACAGCACCTCCGAAAGCGGCTCGGTGTGATGGAACTGCGAATAGTTCACATTGAAAATAGTTCGCAGCTTCGGTGTCATCTCAGCTTCAGCGCCGAGGTTGTAAACAAAGATGCCCGGATTGACGAAGTTCGATTGTCCTTCGGTCTTGCTGCTTCGTAGATCAGGCAGCAAGCTTCCCGGCGTAGTCAATAACACCGCCGTGTTAGTCAGCGGGATCGCCTGACTGTTCCAGAAGCTGAAAGCGCCGCCCGCAAATTCCTGATGGTCCTGTATCGAGTCGAAGCCGCGCGCCGTGCCGTCGAACGGATTCTTGTCGCCCGACGCCCAGAAGAACGATCCTTTGAAGCGTAACCAGTCGCGATCGAACGACAGCTCCGCCGCGGCCATCTGCGCGTTGATGTCCGTCGCGCGGCCGGCAATCGGGTTGTGCGAGTCGTGCCCGAGCACCTGATAAAACGCGTGAGAAATGTTCCACCGGCCCATGTGTCCGTCGCCGGCCCAGCCCAGATAGTAGGCCTTAATACCGTGCGGCTTGACGTCGCCAATCAGCGCCGGTCGAACCAGAAAATCGTTCTCGTCGAAGTGCCGGCTCGGGCGATCATCGTTGAAGTGAAAACTGAATTGAGTCGTGTAGCCGTGGAACCTCGTATCTTGACGAAACAGGTTGGCGATGAATACTGTCTGGTCGCGAAAGTGCGGGGTGTTCAACTCGCTGTTGGTGTCCTTCTCGAGCATGTAGAAGTACGCCGCGTTGTACTGGTAACGATTGTTTGCGTAGTTACCAAACATCCGCACGCCGAGGTTTGTATCGCTGAAGATGAATCCGCGAAAGTCGCTTATGAACGGCTGTATGCCTGCTCTAATCGAAGTCGAGTCGAAGTAGGGGCTCCTTCGATCTGCGCTTCTGCCGCCAGACAGAAAAGGAAGAACACGGGTTGTATCCCCCAGCCTCACTTCGCAGAATGCATCCTGTAATGCAACATACCCATCGGTCCTGGTGTTGCCTTTGCGAAAGTCTATGTTGACTATTCCGTTTTCCTGGGTGTGAAGGTAGTTGACGTTGAAGTTCGGCGTGATGTGAATTCGCCAGTCAATCGGCTTGAACGAAGTGTCGCCGTGAAACAGTTCGAATGAGAGCGAGAAGTTCTGGCGAAAGAAGAACTGGCCGCCACGTCCGAAAAACTCCTCGCTGTCAGGTTGCTGAGCCGAGACGTTGCTCGGCACCGGAATACGTTTCGCGTTGAGTAGTGATTCGCTCTCGCCGGTCAGCACCAGAAAGGTATGTTGGCCAAATATTGGGTAGTCGCCCTTCAGCACATTCTGTCGATAAGGGTTGTACACCTCGCCCTTTTGATAGCGCGGATCATCCGGAAAACCTATGCGCCAGCGATCTGCCCTCGGTAATGCGTCGGCGGTAGATTGCTTCGGGTTCTCGATACGAGACGGCCCCGCGTAACCGGTTGGCGGATCGACGGCAGTCGGGAATGGGGCAGCGTTCACCAGCGGAGGCTCGGGCTCGACGACGGGCGCTGGCGCCTCGGCCGGCACCACCGGCATGAGATCGACTCTCGCTACCAGCGTACCTTCACGGTCGTGGCAATCAGCGCACTTGAGCGGGATCTTCTCCGCGGCGCGATACAAACCCCTTGACGAAAGCTCCGCTTTGGCCATGTGACATCCGACACATAGGCGGTGATATGCCTCACGGTCGCTCAACTCATAGCCTTCGGCGTCATAGAAGTTCCGCGAGTCGCCTTCGCCCCGGTGACAATTCGAGCACTTCTGAAACTGCTTGATGTCAGTGATGTCCGTTACGTCCGGCTTTGAAGGATCGGCCGTGTCTCTGCGATGGTGGCACACGACGCAGCTAAGAGCACCGGTCGGTTTGTTTAGAAAGGCAGGAGTAAACCCCGAGACGCGCGAAAGGCTCTCGTGCGGATTATGATGAAAGAGAACCAACCCGCGGCGGCCATTAAGATCGAGGCCAAGAACCGGCCTCTCCTGCTGGAACCCGGTTGCGTTCAAATCAAGCGCGGATGCAAGTGACTTGAACGATCCGGATGTCAAACACATCAGCGCCGCTGAGTATAAAGCGATGACGGTTAACCTCAGTCGCATGCTCCCCTTTTCGCACAGGCTTTAGAATTTGCCTTAACAGGCAGATTGGTCAAAGACTCCGCGCCTGACTTCCCCCGTGACTTCGAACCGTAAAGTGAAGAAGAACCCTGTTCGTCTCGTCGCACGCTAGCTTCACCTTCCGAGGTTCGTGCGATACGCGCCGCAAAATATCACCCCGATATTTTAAAGTCAAGAAGTCGCGATCTTATTCCCGCCTATTGATATAGGTTCAGGGATTCTGGTAAGCTCAAAGTTTGTGTGCCAAGCGCGATTCGCGTCAATGGCGTACTCATTCTGAAAGGAGCAAAAGACAATGGCAAAACGAGGATCAGCGCGCGCAGTCCGCTTGAACTGCCCGAAGTGTTTCAGTGCGTTTACGGTGGTCGCATATCTCTCTCAGGGAATAGCGGCAAATGACTACTGGAAGGCCAGGGCTGAAGAGCACGATTGCGCGGCCCATGAAAAAATGCTTACTTCGGCGCGCTCGGGAGACGCGTCCAAGAACCCGCTAAAGGCCTCGAAAGCCGCCGCACGCGGCAAGAAGTAGGAATCCAATCTGATGGCAAGGCCGGACACCTCAGCCGGCCTTCTGTCTTGACTTCCCCTACAAGGCAGTAGTGACGACCTTCGGCTAGTTCTCCGCTCTCTTTAGTTGAACCAGAGGGAGCGCGACGCCGAGTTGGGAAGCCTGCGTCCCGAATATCGGGTCGCTGCTGTAGTCCTGCTCGACAGCGCCGTTTAAATGCCGGCCCGCGTGATACGAGCTTCGCACTAACGGTCCAGCCTCGACGTAGCGGAATCCCATCGCGAGCGCTTCGGATTTGAGATACGCAAACTCATCGGGCGAGTAATACTTCTCGATCGGTATATGCTTCGGCGTCGGCGCGAGATACTGCCCAACCGTGAGAATGTCACAACCCGTCGCGGCGATATCTTTAAAAGTCTCAAGCAGCTCATCGACAGTCTCACCAAGCCCTACCATCAAGCCGGATTTTGTCAGCAGCGGCTGCTCTGACTTCCGCGCATGGGCTCGGCGGAGCAGCTCGAGCGATTGCTCGTACTTGGCGTCGGAACGCACCCTCTTATAGAGTCTCGCCACGGTTTCGGTGTTGTGATTGAGCACGTCGGGCCGCGCTGCAAGCACGGTGTTCAACGCGTCTTCATTGCCGCAGAAATCGGGAATCAACACTTCAACTCGAGTGGCAGGATTCAGACGGTGAACCCAATAGACGGTCTGGGCGAAGTAGAGCGCGCCTCCATCCGGAAGCTCGTCGCGATTGACGCTTGTGACCA
>JADGNW010000212.1 GCA_017883315.1 Blastocatellia bacterium
ACCTCGTCCCACACTTCGCCCGACATCACGGCTCCGAGAGGCGAACTCGGAACTTCGATGGCAAGATCGAGCTCGCGCTTGTGACCCGAGTCGACGATCGTGCAATCAGGCGTTCCGTCTTCGGCGATGTTTGCGGAGCCTACGAGAAAGCGCGCGACTTCTTCGATTGGTTCTTGCGTTGCCGAAAGACCGATGCGAACCAGATCGTCTCCGACCAACGCCTGCAATCGCTCGATGGACAGCGCGAGGTGTGAGCCGCGCTTGTTGCCGACCATCGCGTGAATCTCATCGACGATCAGCGTGCGCGTAGTCTTCAGAACGCGCCGTCCGCCTTCGCTTGTGAGAAGAATGTAGAGCGACTCAGGGGTGGTGACGATGATGTGCGGAGGCCGCTTGGTCATCGCGGTGCGTTCGTGGGCGGGTGTGTCTCCGGTGCGCACGAGAGTGCGTATGTTGACCTGCGCGAGCCCCATTGACTTAAGCTCTTCCTCGATCCCCGCGAGCGGTTCTTGAAGGTTTTTCTGAATGTCGTTCGAGAGAGCTTTGAGCGGCGAGACGTAGACGACCTGAGTCACGTCTTCGAGCGTGCCTTCGACTCCCTGCCGCACTAGATCATCAATGGCGGAGAGAAACGCGGCGAATGTCTTGCCGGACCCGGTCGGCGCGGCGATCAGGGTGTGCTTGCGATCCTTGATCGAAGGCCACGCGTGTTCCTGGGGCGGAGTCGGCTCGGCGAACTGTTTAGCAAACCAGTTTGCGACAGCGGGGTGAAAAAGGTTGAGGGTCATAGTTTGTGTATTATAGCAGCGCGTCCGATCGAAGGCAGCGAGGATTTGGCGTGATTGGGGGTGACGAGAAAGCTTGAACATTTTTCCGTGCCCGGCGACTGTTTGACGCTGGCGGCAACACAACAATATACTTGGGTTGATGATTCCGTCGTTCGACATAAGAGGAAATCTCCCGGCTGGAATTCATTGGGCGACGCGAAAAGACTTAGAGGTTCGATTCGGATGGACTCCTCACAGGCAGAAGTTGTTGGGTGGCATAAGAGCATTGATCCTTGCTTTGCAGAAGGCAGGCTGCGCGTCGGTCTACATCGATGGCAGCTTTGTCACAGGCAAGGAGGTTCCCGGAGACTTCGATGCTTGTTGGAGCGTGGTTGGTGTGGATGTAGATTTGATCGATCCGGTGCTGTTCGAATTTGACAACGAACGAGCGGCTCAGAAGGCAAAGTATTTTGGCGACATCTTCCCCGCAGAACTGCCCGAGGGCATCAGCGGTAAGACCTTCCTCGAGTTTTTCCAAACCGACAAGGTCACTGGTGAGCGAAAGGGAATCATAGGCATTCGTCTTCGGAGGAAACGGCAATGATTAGAAACGAGCGAGAATACCGTATAACAAAAGCGCAAGCGAAGAAGTTCCAGAACGCGCTCAGCACGTTCGAAGAGGAACGCCCGCCAAAGAATCTGCATCCGCGATTGGTGCGAGCACAGAAGGACGCGATGCAAAGCCAACTGGAAAGCCTACGCAAGGAAATCAGAGACTACGACAGACTGCGCCGTCACGGCGGCAAAACGTTAGATGTCAGCAGCATTGAGAAGCTCCCGCAGAGCCTCATTCGCGCGCGCATAGCAGCGGGGCTTACGCAAAAGGAGTTGGCCGTTCGTCTTGGCGTCAAGGAGCAGCAAGTGCAGCGCTATGAAGCGACCAACTACGCTTCGGCAAGCTTGGCGCGCGTGCTTGAGGTTGCCCGGATTCTCGGAGGCGCACCGTAAGGATTCGTTCGCTCGATCGAAGCCTGCCCCTCCTTCAATTCTTCTCAGCCATTGCGGGTTCGTTCTCGGCGTCGATCGTAGTCATCTCAGCCATCAACATTCGCTCACATTCGGCGGGCGAGCGGGGGATTTGTTCCTTGTCTCGAGCCGTTTTGGTTTCCGTTCTTATCTCGCCTGCCGGGAGCCAGAATCCCGATAATAATGCCAGCACCGCGAATGCAACGCCGGTCAGGAACACGTTGTGCAGCGCGCCAGCAAGCGCCCCCTTCATCGCTTTGATCAGTTCAGGATTCTGCGCGGCTCGAGCTATCGGATCAATCAGCGCGCTCGGATTGTGCACGGTGCGCGCGACCTCCGCTTCGGGTAAGCCGCTCTCCTTTTGAATCTCGGCTATGTGCGACGCCAGGCTGATGGTCATTACGGTTCCCATCACTGCTACGCCGACTGTCTGGCCAATCGAGCGCGAGAACTGGTTGAGCGAGGTCGCGATTCCAAGCTGCCCTCGGCTGACCGAGTTCTGCACGGTAATCAGCAACGCAAACATCACTAGTCCCATTCCAATTCCCATCGCAAGCACATCTCCGACGAGCCACGAACGAGGCGTGGTGCTGCCGAAGGTTGTCAGCACCCCGAAGCTCGCTACCAGGACGACCAGTCCCGCGAGGATCGTTGGACGATAGCCTATGCGGAACATCAATCGACCGCTGACGACTGACATCACGACCCAACCTAACAAAAACGGAGTGAGCAGCGCTCCGGCTTCGGTTGCCGTGCCGCCAAGCGTGCCTTGAACGAAAAGGGGAATGAATGAAAGCGCGCCGAACATTGCGGCGCCCACCATGAAAGCAGTGATCGACCCAACGGCGATTATGCGATTTCTGAAAAGTGAAAAAGGAACGATCGGTTCGGGCGCGCGCAGCTCCGTCCAGGCGAACAGCGCGCTGAAGATCAGAATGCCCGCGACTGCGACAAGCGTTATCGGTTTGGTCCAGATCGTTGGGTCGCCGCTTTCCACGAGCACCAGCAACAGCAGCGTGATGGCGACCGTAAGCCAGATCGCACCTAAGTAGTCGATCACCGGGCGCGAGTGCTGCTTCGGTTCAACAAGCGCGATGCCCACCACCGCAGCCGCGGCGAGGCCGAACGGTATGTTGATGTAGAACACCCATCGCCACGAAATGTGATCTGTAATGAATCCGCCAGCCAGCGGGCCCAGTATCGAAGCCAATCCCCACACTCCGCTGAACAGCCCCTGCATTCGCGTTCGTTCGCGCAACGTGTAGATGTCACCGTTGATCGTCATGCTGAGCGGAATCAGCGCGCCCGCGCCGAATCCCTGAATCGCGCGGAAGACTATCAACTGTGTGATTGATTGCGAAGCGCCAGACAGTGCCGACCCGACAAGAAAGAACGCTATGCCGATCAGGTAAAAGACTCGCCGGCCATACAGGTCGGATAGTCTTCCCCACACCGGGACAGTGACAGTCGAGGTCAGCAGGTAAGCCGAGAACACCCAGCTATAACGATCGAGCCCTCCCAACGATGCGATGACCGTCGGCATGGCGGTGCCGACTACGGTGGCTTCAAGCGCGGCCAGGAACATTCCGAGCATCACACCGGCGGTGACTACCCGGCGGCGCTGTTTGGAAAGGATCACGTGCGGCTGATCGGTAATGTTCGCTTCAAGAATTCCAGAAGCCATTCTTGGTCGCTCTCTTTTGCTCAGCTTCACTCTACGCCCAGGGGCCGCAGTTGAATAAGAGGTGTTTCCTGTTTCCGGATCGAGACGGTCACGTGACTACTGCAAACGGGACACTGAAGCCGCCGCCAATCACGGCCGCGTTGAAAATGAGTGTTAATCGTTGCGCCGCATTCAGGGCACTCCGCATCGACGTAGCCGTCGCCATTTTCATCTTCCGCTATGAATTTGCGCTTCGGCATAAAGGTTCGAAATAACTTTTCAGAGTACCAAGCTTCAGCCCCGCTAGAGGTAGACGCCGACAATCTAGAGGGTGGACTCTGAACGCTGAACCCGGAACTCCGAACCCCTAGTCAGTCTCGATCGGATAGCCAAGCTCGCTCCACCGCTTCCAGCCGCCGTCCATCGAGATTACATTCGTATAGCCCATCTTCTGAAGCGCGTCCGTTGCGAGCGCTGAGCGATAGCCGCCGCCGCAGTAGAGAATGATCTCTGCGTCGTGGTCCGGGATGGTTCGCTCGACGTCGCGTTCGATTATTCCCTTGCCCAGGTGGATCGCGCCGGCTGCGTGACCCGTTTGCCATTCATTGTCTTCGCGGACGTCGACGAAGTAGAAGCTGTCGCCGGCTTCCTGTTTGCGTTTGACATCTTCGGGGGTGTTTTCGCGTACGCGGCTCTTGGCGTCATTGACAATGTTTAAGAATCCCTGCGAGTGAACCATGGCGGTCTCCTGATTCCTGAAACAGAATTATGAAGCGTCGCTCGATCATTTATCATAGTCACCGATGAGCGCAGTCGCAAATTCATCGCATTCGGCGGATCACTTGCGCTGTTCGTGTATTCCGCAAGTGCAGGTTCAACGCGTGTCCTCATAGAAGCTCGGACCGAACTGTTTTGGAACTTCGCTATGCTACAATAAGTCAATTCCGAACGAATGGCTCGGCGATGATTGGTTCAATCCAGTCACGCAGATTGAATGTTGGAGAGCAACGATGGAAAACAGAGACAAGGAAGCACGGCCATTGACACAGGCGCCTGCGCTAGCAGTCCCCGATGCTGAATCTGCCCGCGGCATCGTGAGTCGCTGGTTGAGGACGAATATCGGCGACGCGCTCTATCCTGCGGAACCAAAATTTGTAGACGAGAGTTTTGCTTGGGACGTTCCAGTCTGGTTCAGTACAGCGAAGACGCCGATGGCCGCCCTTGTCGCGGACGTGTACATCAGCGCCGCCACGGGAGCGTTTCTTGGCCGACCGGCACGCGAAGAGCTGATCGAGAGACTAAATCAAATCGCGGGACAGGGGTAATGACGCGTGTCGCTTCCCTTCTTTCCCCAAGAGCTGCCGACAAGTTGCGTTGCCGCTTGCGTGCGCATGGTACTTGCCGCGATGGGGCACGCCCTAACCGAAGGGGAGATCCGCGTTCGTTGCGATCACTCCGCCCTGGGAATGCGGCTCAACCGGGTTGCGGAAGGATTGGCAGATCTTCACGTCGTAGTGAGATATGAAAGCGACTGGGGCCTCGATGATCTTCGCGATGTGGTTCGGACAGGGGCGACTCCGATCGTTGGTATTGACCTGCGTCCGGTAGAAGGCCTCTTTGCGTTTCACGCGGTTGTGATTTTGGACATTACGGCGGAGCAGGTAACCGCGCACGATCCCTTGTATCAGGAAGGTTCTCGTTCGATTAGTCTTACAACGTTCGAGGCTGCTTGGAACAAAGCAGACCGCGAGACTGTCATCATTTTACCGGACCTTATGGGCCTGGTCATTTGAGTAAGGACTAAAAATGAACACTTACATTCGCCGAAATGTCGCTCCGATTGCAGTGTTGTTTCTTCTCGCTGCAAACGCAGTGGCGCAAGACCCTGCTCCGAAGTTTGATGAGTACCTGAACGCGCTTGCTGCTCAACAACGTTTCACTGGCTCGGTGCTGGTAGCGCGAGACGGGAAAGTGATTTTCAGCAAGGCCTACGCTCGGGCCAACGTCGAGCTCGATGTGCCCAACACGCCGCAGACAAAGTTCAGGCTCGGGTCAGTCACCAAACAATTCACCGCGACCGCAATTCTGCTCCTTCAAGAACGCGGTAAGCTCGGCGTCGCCGACCCGATTTGCAAATACTTCGACAACTGCCCCGCTGCGTGGAGCGAAGTCACTATCCATCACTTGCTGAGTCACACCGGCGGCATTCCCAACTTCACGAGCTTTCCCGATTACATTCCGAAGATGATGATGCCAGTCACGACGCAGGAGATGATCGCGCGCTTCAAGGACAAGCCGCTCGATTTCAAGCCCGGTGAGAAATGGGCCTACAGCAATTCGGGTTACTTTCTGCTTGGCGCGATCATCGAGAAGGCCTCCGGCGAATTATACGAGAGCTTCCTGCAGAAGAACATTTTTGAGCCGCTGAAGATGACCGACACCGGCTACGATCACTTCGAGACAATCTTGAAGAACCGTGCAACCGGTTATTCGATGACACTTGGCAAGATGGTTAACTCTGCTTTTCTCGATATGACGCAGCCCTACTCGGCGGGTTCTCTATACTCGACGGTTGAAGATCTCTTTCTGTGGAATGAAGCGCTCTACTCGGGCAAGGTGCTGTCGGCGAAGTCATTCGAAATGATGACGACGCCGGTCAAGAACAACTACGCTTACGGGCTTGGCGTCGAGACCAAGTTCAATCGCAAGATGATCAGTCACGGCGGAGGCATCAACGGCTTTGCGACTTTCATTGCGCGGTTTCCGGAAGAGAAACTCAGCATCGTGGTCCTGCGAAACGCTGATTACGGTACCCCGGCGCCCGGCAGAGTCATGCAGGACCTCGCGGCGATCGTCTTCGGCGAGAAGTACGAAATCCCGAAGGCCGTAACCGAGATCAAGGTCGATCCCAAAATTCTCGATGCTTATGTCGGAAAGTACCAGCTAGCGCCCAACTTCGTGCTTACGATCAGCAAAAAGGGTGACCAGTTAATGGCACAAGCGACCGGACAGCCTCAGCTCGCGCTTTTTGCCGAGTCTGAAACTACGTTCTTTCCGAAGGTTGTGGACTTGAAGATCACTTTTGTGAAAGACGCTACAGGAAAGGTCACTGATCTGATTTTGCATCAAGGCGTAGACAGGCTAGCAAAGAAGGTTGATTGAGGCCGCACCGAAACTGAACGAAGTCGGCGTCTCCTTGCTCCATCAAAATATTGACGGGCTGGGGTCAATAGTATATTCTCGCGCCGCACCACAGGTTGGATCCGAAAATCTTTTAAAGTTAAGGAGGCGGATATGCGTAGAGTTTTGCTTCTCACATTCTTGTTGATTGCGGCCCCGGTAGCGCTTGCACAAGATCCGGTTAAAGTAGACGCCAAGCATTACACGGTGCTACTCGAAAACGATCAGGTTCGAGTGCTGAAAATACACTACAACCCGAAAGAGAAGTCGGTGATGCACGAACATCCCGCTACAGTCGTGGTTTTTCTGAACGCCAGTAAGACCAAGTTTACGCTCCCTGATGGAAGCACGACGGACGCGAGTCAAAAAGCAGGTGTCGTGGCGTTCGCCGAAGCGGGCAAGCACCTGCCCCAGAATGTAGGTGGTACGCCGGTGTCGGGCGTGTTGGTCGAGTTAAAAGGCGGGGCGATGGGCTCAGCCAAAGTAGCTTTGGATCCCGTGAAGGTCGACCCCGCTCACCACAAAGTAGTGTTCGAGAATGACCGAGTGCGAGTGCTGAGAGTCAATTTCAAGGCGCACGGAAAGACTAAGCAGCACGAACATCCAAACGGCGTGGCGATTTACTTGACGGATACAAAAGCTAAATTCACGCTTGCTGACGGAACGACCCGAGAAGGCGGCGGCAAGCGCGGAGAGGCGGTCTGGGCAGCAGCGGAAAAGCACTCTGTTGAGAATATGGGCGCCAAGCCCGCTGAGATCATTCTGGTCGAGCTGAAATAAGTTTTAGGAACCGAGCTGGTTGTTGAGAAGGGAGGCTTCGTCGCCTCCCTTTTGTTCTTCGCTTTCAAGAAGTGCGTCAACTCGTGAAGGCGTTGCCGACCGATCATCATTTGATCTGATGATCCGAGTGGCGCGTCGCCGATTTCGATGCTCGCGAGGATGTGCAGCCCCCGAACCAGTGCTTCACTTACAACAAGGTTTGAAGGAAGTCAGCGTTTGTTTGCTCCAGAGGGCTGCAACTCTGCAGCAATTCCTGAACAGATGGATCTGATGCGCCTGCCGCGTATGTTTTCCAAGCCGCAGCTCCGGCTCGCTCGCCTTCGGCCTGCATCGCGAACTGAACCTTCAGGGGCCGGCCTTCAAACAGGGTCCGATTCAAATCCAACAAGGCAGGATTGTTTGACAGCAGCTTGTCCTGAATAGCCGAAGCGTTTGGTTCAAGCGACTCAACTCGTCTTGCTATTTCCTCTTCACGATCCGCGCAGGCGAGCAAGCCTTCTTTTACAGATTGGTCGGGGTGATCACTCGCCCAGGTTCGATAGCGCTGAGCGGCGAGTCTCTCGAGCTTCGCGAGAAGCATCGGTTGAAGTTTCGGATCTATGTTTCTAAGCACGCCAGCCAATATCTCCGCTATGTTCGGAATGTTGCTTTCACTATCCGTCATTGTTGATGTCTCCGCCCCGAAGAGTTGAACAGAGTTGAACCGACTAGAGTAGAATAACACTTATGTCAGACCAGGCACTTACCGCAAGGCGACTGCTGAACCATCAGAGTGTCGGCGTACTGTCGACGCACTCCACGGACGTTGAAGGATACCCCTTTGGCTCGATCGCTCCGTATGCGCTCAACTATGAGAGCGAGCCTACAATACTCATCAGTGACCTTGCTCAGCATACTCGCAACATCAAACGTAACAACAAGGTGTCACTGACTGTCTTCGATCAATGCGTTGATGACCCTCAGTCAAACGCTCGCCTCACCTGGATAGGAGATGCCGAGTTGATCGATCCAAATGACACAGCGATACGCGATCGCTATTTGCGTTATTTCCCTTCGGCGGAATCATACTTCGCGGCACATGATTTCTCGTTCTATCGGATTCGTTTGCAGAGAGCGCGCTTCATCGGCGGGTTTGGACAGATATTCTGGATCGAGCCGGACTCGATGCTTGTCAAGAATCCCTTTCGGGAAACCGAGAAGGGGATAGTCGAGCATATGAATCAAGATCACCAGAAAGCATTGTTTCACTACTGCCAGGTTCTGGGACGTGGGTCGGTCGAGGTTGTAAAAATGACGGGAATTGATAACGAAGGCTTTGATCTGTTAGCTGACAAGCGGAAATTGAGAATGGAATTTGACTCGCCGATAGATACCGCGGAAGATGCGCGCGCCAATCTGATCAAATTAGCGAAGGTGTAACGGAAAGCGAGGGTCCTTGGCTCGCGGCGCGTTGTCTGTCCATTCGACTTTCACTTGTGAAGCCCAAACTTTTCACGTACCTCTTCGACGCTCGTGGTTCGCCCCGCGTCGCTGTCGGCGAGACCTTTTTCGATAGATTGACGCACGTAGATTTCGTGCATCAGATCATCCCAGGTTGAGTTCTCGGGTAGCTGATCAACCAATCGCCGCGCTTCGTCTTTTATGCTGATGGTTTCCATCTGTTCGACTCCTGTTGACCGCGGGACTGAGATCACTCGGTATATTAAAGCTGTTCAGTCTGCTATTCAATTCTCGCCACCGCGCGTGGGCAGCGTTTCCAGAGAAGCTTCGGTTAAAGGTTGGGATATATGTTTCGAAATACCCAACCAAAAATCTCACCTACGTTCGGATGGCTGGTTTGATCATCCGTCACGTGTGAAATCTTATGGTTCTCGCTCCAGAGGAGGGCTACCGCGCAAGGCCGTGTTGTCGCTTAAGACCCCATAGATTTCTTTATTGCCTCGACGGCCAAGCTCGTTCCTATCTTTGTGGCTACATCTAGGGCCCATTTGCCAGCGGATCTCAAATGCCCGAGAGCTTTGGCTCCATTGCCTGACTTTGCCGCCTGTTCAGCCCTAGCGATTTCGCTCACGGCAATATCTTGTTCAGGCTCCGTAGCCCCCTCTCTCATTGCCAGTCTTAGCGTAGATAATTCTTTTGCAAGCGGTGTTAGGTTAATACACCCTTCCACTTGATTCCATATCTGGTGAAACTCGATGTCATACGCGTTAGCATCGGGTCCCATGGCTGCTACCTGTCCTGCTTTGTAAACGTCGCCCATATTGATTTCGCCCGGTTGTAAATTGGAATTCGATGCTTGGTTAATAAAATATCCAATATTGTAGGTGAACGATGCGGCCGCTTGCTTCTCAGACTCTGAAAAAGCCATATCAGTGCCAAGTATACGAGCCTCCTCTAATCTAAGAGACCACTCCAGAACGATGGTCCTGACTGCATCTAGTATTCCTTGAAATTGAGTTGACTGGATTTGAACGGCAGGTATTGCCGGATAACTTAAGGCCTTCATCAGCATGTTTTCTGTCTTCTTATCGTAGGTAACATTGAAAGCCGTTGTTTCCGGCCTCTTCAAGCCGCTTTCAATCTGTCCAATTGGGTAATTAATTTTGAATGTTGAAAGGTTCTCAGCCAACTGTGCATCCAGGTTGTAGGTCAGTACTGTCTCCCAACCGCGAAAGCGATTATGCGCTACAGGTTGCCCTCTCAATAGTCGGTATGACGGGACTTGATCTATGTCAGGATATCCTTTGAGTTCTAGCTCAACCCAATCCTGAAACTCTCGTATGCTTAACTTTCTAGCCACGACGAGTGCCATTCTTAGCAGGTCGGTAACTACGGTATCTGGATCAAGTGCATGCTTCTGTAGCTCTAATACCAAAGGAGTCATAAACCCTCCGAGATCAGGTATCTCCAAGGCCCCGTTCCGTCGTCTGCCATACTCGGAGAATAGGTCTCTGAATTAATGGAGACAGAACGACGAGCCGGGCAAAAATTCCTAACTAGACCGCTTCAGACAAGCAGCTCGCGGAAGCGCGAGTCCTCACGCATGTTCTCGAAGTCCGGGTCGTTCTTTGCTCGAATCGTGTTGATCTCTTTGAGCGGACCTAGCGATTCGCTCAGGTACTTCAGCGCGTGATCGGAGTCGCCTTTTAGCGAATACAAACAAGCGATGTAATATTTCGTGAACGGATCGTCGCCGCCTTTTCCGATTCGGCGCTCGTATCGCTTGAGCGCGCTCTTGAAGTGCTGCTCGGCTTCTTCACTCATG
>JADGNW010000213.1 GCA_017883315.1 Blastocatellia bacterium
GCGAAGGATAAGAGTTAGCGGCTCTTGGCGTCCTTGCGGGTCGTTGCGTCTTCGCGCGAAACTCTCGGTTCGCGCAAAGCACGCCAAGACTCGCAAAGACGCAAAGGGAAGGAGCGATGAGTAACAAACAAGTCATAGCGATTTTCATCATCGGCGTCGTGTTGTTGTTGGGCGCGTTCTGGGCGGGGCTATACGTGGTGAAGCAGGATTCGAGCGCCCCCGCTAACCAGAACCACGCCGCGAATCAGACCTCCCGCAATGCAAGCTCTGCCAATCAGAACTCAGCGGGTCAGGCTTCAGCGAATACAAATACGCAGCCGCCGCAGGCATCGAGTGATGCGCGCTACATCGTTCAGGTCGGGTCGTCGTTCGGAACGGTCGAGAAAGCTAACGAGCTGACGACGCAGCTTCGGCACAAGTATCCGAGTGCGCACACGCAGAATCCGACTGGGACCGACACTCTCTATCGTGTGCGAATCGGACCTTACAACAGCCGCGAGGACGCTCAGCAAGTAGCGAACGAGCTTGCGAGTCAGGGATTCAAAGGCGTGATGATCTTCCCGTGGTCGGGAAACTAGTTCAGAGTTCCGGGTTCAGAGTTCAGGGTTTAGGGTTCACATCGGCCTACCACGAACCCGGAACTACGAACCCTGAACCCGGAACCTCTTACTTATGCTTGTTCAAATCGAAACCACAAGCGCCGAGCCCACGCAGCGTCTGCCCGAGTGGTTGTGCAAGCCGGTTCGCAACACCGACGCCGATCACTCGTTGAAGAAAATGCTGCGCACGCGCGGGCTCCACACCGTATGTGAAGAAGCGCGCTGTCCGAATCGCAACGACTGCTTCTCGAGAGGCGCTGCAACTTTCATGATTCTCGGTGATGTTTGCTCGCGCAGTTGCGGGTTCTGTTCAATCAAAACCGGACGCGGCTTGCCGTTAGACTCCATGCGTGATGAGCCGGAGCAAGTCGCTGAAGCGGCGGCTCAACTCAAGTTGAATTATGTCGTAATCACGTCGGTGAATCGCGATGAGCTGCCCGACGGAGGCGCCGGACATTTTGCAAGAACCATTCACGCGGTGAGACAACGACTCCCACGCGCGAAGATCGAAGTGCTGACGCCCGACTTCAAGGGAAACCGCGAAGCTCTTCACGCGGTGCTCGATGCCGAGCCTGACACGTTCAATCACAACGTCGAGACCGTGCCGCGCCTGTACCTGAGAGTCCGGCCACAGGCAGATTATCAGCAGTCGCTTGATGTGCTTCGAGAGGCCCACCGCTATTCGCCCAAGACGCTGACGAAGTCCGGCTTCATGGTTGGCTTGGGCGAGCGTCGCGATGAAGTGAAGACGCTACTCGAGGACTTGCGCACGCACGATGTCGACGTCGTAACGATCGGCCAGTACCTGCAACCGACGCGCGCGCACTTGCCGGTCGCCGAGTACGTTCACCCCGATGTGTTCGACGAGTACAAGGCATACGGCGAGCGGCTCGGTTTTCGCGCGGTGTTCTCAGGTCCGCTGGTGCGAAGCTCCTTCATGGCCGAGACGGTACGGGAAATTGCGGATAGAGGATAGAGGGTCGAAGGTTGAGGATTGAGGATAGAGGATAGCGGATAGTCCTCGATTAGGAAGCTGATGAATCAACTCGCAGTGTTTCACTCCTCGATCTTCAATCTTCAATCCTCGATCCTCAATCCTCCATCCTCGATTCTCTCCCGCCTTCGGCATTCCGAAGAGGCCGTCCCTCCTGTTTACGCGCGCGAGGATTTGCTCGCCGCGCGGTTTCGAGTCGCGAAGGTCCTGCCGTATCAGCAATCCGCTCCGTTCATAAGCAACGTGTCGCTGGCGATCTTTTCCGGGCTGTTGCTTATCTTCGCGTTTCCGGATTGGAACCTGTGGTCGCTAGGTTGGGTTGGCACGGCGCCGCTGATCATGGCCGTCGTGCGCGAACGGAAGTTCTGGCGCTCGCTGCTGCTCGGGACCATTACCGGCACGATCTTTTTCGCCGGGTCGTCGCAGTGGGTCACTTACTCGATGCACAACTACGGCGACATTCCGCTGTGGCTCTGTTACATAATTCTGATCATCTTTTCAGCGACGCTCGGCGTGTTCACCGGCTTGTTTGCTGCGACGCTTGCGCTCGCGGTCAAGCGCCTCGGAAGCTGGTCGATACTGGCAGCGCCGGTCGTGTGGGCCGCGAGCGAATGGGTGCGCCTCAAAGCGACGGGCATGGGTTGGAACCCGCTTGGTTATTCGCAGGCGTTTCAGCCGGCAGTAATCCAGGTTGCACGGCTGGGCGGCGTTTATCTCGTGAGCGCGATCATGGTCGCAGCAAGCACCGCGCTGGTGTTTGCGGTTGTATATCTGGAGCGACGGCGCGGCATCGTGGTGCTGACCGCCGCGGGTGTGATTGCGATAGCCGCTGTGTTGTACGGCGAATCGCTGCGGCCTTCAGTAGATGATTCCGGCTCGGTCATCGCAGCGGCGATTCAACCCAACATTCCAATCGACGGCGCATGGGATGATCCCAATTTTGTAGACGAAATGTTGCTGCGCCACGTCACTCTGTCCGAGCAAGCGGTTCACGCAAACTCGAGAGACCGAAATTCAGATGGCGCCACGGTTTCAGCGGATAAGAACACGAGCATCGATCTGATCGTCTGGCCGGAGTCGCCGATGAACTTCGAGTATGATCGCGACCCGGAACTTCGGCGCAAGCTGGCAGAGTTTACCAGGCGAAACCAAATCTACCTGCTCATGAACACGTGGGGATTCTTCGCGAGCGGCAATTCAAGCGAGCCTCAATACAACAGCGCGGTGCTGATATCGCCGGCGGGCGAAAAGATCGCCGAGTATGACAAGAACGCGCTTGTGCCGTTTGGAGAATACGTGCCCGCGCGAGGCTGGCTTCCGTTTATGAATCGAATCAAAGCGCTTGCCGGAGATATCACCGCAGGCACGAGCTTGAGCTTGCCCGAGGCGGCCGGAGCAAAGACCGGAGCTCTTATTTGTTTTGAGACTACCAGGCCGGATCTCGCACGGCGGATGCGAAGCGCGGGCGCATCGGCGCTCATTCAGCTCTCGAACGAGGCGTGGTTTGGTCCTACGTCGGCTCCGAGGCAGATGCTTGCAACGGCGATCTTCCGCGCAGTTGAGAACAACGTTGATGTGATTCGTGCTACCAACTCAGGGCTTTCGGCGCGGATCGATCGCTACGGCATCGTCAGCGGTGAAACGCCAATGTTCGAGACCGCTACTCGAACATGGAAGATCAAGACTGAAAACGAAGCGCGCGGCGACAGCTTAACTTTCTACACTCGCCACGGCGATGTGTTTGTGCTCGCTTGCGTTGCGTCGAGCGCGCTCCTGCTGTTGGCGGCTGCGACGCGTTCGGTGTGGGAGAGCAAGGATCAAGACTGACACCTTCCGAGAATTTTGTGTGTGCAAAGTGTCATCTGGCATCGCCCCGCGATTGGAGCGGACATGACTCGAGGGAACCCGCCCTCTGATTAACGCGCAGGCGCCTGCGCCATGCCGATACCCGCATTTAAGCTCACCATCAGTCCAATAAGCAGTCCGGTTAGAATCCTTGTTGCTTTCATCGTTTTGTCTCCCTTAATCGTGTTTTGTCTCCCGTAGCAACAGAGTGAGATGGCAACCAATAAATACATAGCGCGTTCAAGAAGTGCCTAGGCGCATCTGTCGATAGCCAATCAGGACGCTAGTCGCAAGGTCGCTCCGCGACATGAAACCGCTACGCATGATAGAATTCGGAACTCAGAGGTCGAGGCTGCGCCGAAGGCTGAAAAATCATGATTGAAGAACTGAGACAGAAATACGAAGACCTGGCGGCTCGCGCGGCGGAGCTGCGGAGGTTTCTTTGACCCCGATAGCAAACGCGCAGAGCTCGCTCGAATAGAAGAAGAATGCTCGAAGCCCGACTTCTGGAACGATCAGGAGCGCGC